>NZ_JBHSPC010000099.1:0-13199 GCF_042656345.1 Streptomyces incanus | reverse complement strand
TGCACGCAACATCAACGCCAGGATGACGCGACACGCCCCATTAATTAATCGACGCCCCCGTGACGGCCCTTGTGAGAGTGCGGTAAGTGATGGTCTAGCTAATTTCGCACCACTTCGTCCCAGTGGGTAGCAGGCCCCTGACCTCGGCTGTCGAGCCAAACCGGGGAGCCGGAGCCGTGCGCTCGGTCAGGGCGGCGATGTTGATCATTCGACCGCCGGAATCGCCCCGTTATGGCATGTCATCACATCGGTGTGAAACGGCAGGAAACATCACTTGCCGCACTCTCAGACTTACGTGCCATTCGGCTCCAGCTGCCGGATGCGTCCGTCGAGTTCGCGCTGGTAAAAGTCGATGAAGCCGTCGGGGTCGGGGCCGGCGTTCTGCATGACCAGTCTGTCGAAGCCCGCGTCGACAAACTTCTGCGCTACCTCGACGTACCGCGCGGGGTCCGTACCACAGGCGAACTTTTCCAGGATGTCTTCCTCGCGCACGGTCGTGGTCGCGGCGTCGAAGTTGACCGGATTGGGCAGCTCACTCATGACCTTCCATCCGGTCAGTGCCCATCGAGACGTCTTCAGGGCCGCCTGCGCCGCCGTGTGCTCGTCGCTCGCCCAGGCCATCGGGATCTCCGCATAGCTCGGCCCGCTGCCTCCGGCGTCACGGTACTGCTGGACGATCTCCCGCTTGTCCTCGGTGGCGAACAGACCGTCGCCCAGTTCCGCGGCGATGCGCGTCGACGCCTGACCGCTGGCGGCCACCGCGATCAGGGGAAGTTCTTCCGGGAGGTCGAAGACCCGGGCGTCCTCCAGCCGCAGGTGTTTCCCCTCGTAGGAACGGTATCCCCCGCTCCACAGCAATCGGATGATCTCCAGGGCTTCCTTGAGCATTTCGTGTCGTGTATGGACCGTGTTCGGGAAGCCGCGGCCTACGACGTGCTCGTTGAGCCGCTCCCCCGAGCCGACGCCGAGGACGAAACGGCCCTCTGACAACAGAGCGAGGGTCGCGGCCGCCTGAGCGATGATCGCCGGGTGGTAGCGCACGGTAGGGCACGTCACGCCGGTCGCCAACTCGATCCGCGAGGTCTTGGCCGCGATGCTCCCCAATACCGTCCAGGCGAACGGTGAATGACCCTGATTGTCGAGCCAGGGGTGGTAGTGATCGCTGATCTCGACGAAGTCGAAACCGGCCTGCTCCGCGAGAACCGCTTGTCTTACCAGTTCCGCCGGGCCGAACGCCTCTGCGGCCAGCTTGTAACCCACCTTCACGTGTTCCTCTTTCCTCATGCGTCGTGGGCATTTCGTCCGCACAGAGGTACCCGCCGGCGTCGCCGCGTAACGAGTACCTGCCACTACCGGGGACCGGAAGCGGCCGGCCGCGCTGAGGCCGTGGCCTTGTTCTTCCTCTCGGCCAAGTGGGGACGTGCTGACACCACCGGGTCCGGTACAGGACCGGAGTGCCTGGACGGCGGATCAGGGCACGCCTGGGCACACCACTCGACTGGGCGCATGGGGAGGAGGAGGAGCGCTCGCGGCGAGCCTCTGTGGGGCCGCCTCGGGACTGACGGCAAACTCCCTGGGGCAACCCAGCCCTGTGGGCGAAATGCCAAGCCGGCAAGCTGTGCCCCGCCTGCCGCAGAGGGACGCCGGCAGAGACCGGCCGGTGTCATGAGCGGTGGCCAGGGCAAGCAGGCGACGTACGTACGGCAGGGGAAGGCGGTTCATGGTGGGGGTGGCTTTGTTCACGGGTCTGGGCAGCGGTTGCTCAGTAGTTTGGGAGGCACCCGGACTGTGCCGTGTTCGATGTTCACGAGAAACGACGGCACTCGGCCGTCGGCCACAGCTGTGCCACTCGAACGGCGCAGCTGTGGGGAAGCGGACGCCCTCGAGCAGGTGCACTGGTCATGACCGAGTGGCCTATTGAATGCTCCAGCGGTGCGGGTGGCCGGGATCTTCGGGGCAGGCGAAGATGTTGAGTTCGCCCCAGCGGCCCACGGTGACCTCGGTCGGACTGGCGTACAGGTGTGTGGGCAGGTCTGGTTCTTCCAGCGGCTTCCAGCTGCCGCTGCCGCCGTCCCATTCCGAGCTGTCGATGGTCAGCAGCAGGTGCATCGGTGCCGCGCAGGTCAGGCAGTTCATGGGGGACGGGTCGGTGACGTGCCAGGAGGCGAAACCGCCCACGCGCCAGCCCGGGGGAATGGACAGGTCGTACTGGTAGCTCACCGGCGCGGCGGCATCGTTGTCCGCTGACTGCTCGGCCTCCTCCAGGGCCTCTTCCCGGGCGTCGATCCGGGCGCACAGCTCCTTCGGGAGGAGGGCGGCGAACGGGTAGGTGGCCACTTGCTCCGGGTGCAGCACGCACGGCTCGGGCACGTACCCCTCGAAGCCGACGGCCTGCGGCTGCGGCGGTGAGGTCTGCACCTCGGCGACCTCCCACGACCGGCGCCAGCGCAGGTTGAGCAACATCCCGTAGCCGGTCGGGCCGTGTGCGTCGAAGGGGCACCAGAACACCTGGAGCAGATCGCAGTCGTCCGGCCCGGCCGGCAGGCCGGGGATGTCCCTCCGGTACAGCTGCGCAAGGCCGATCAGCGGCAGCGGACCGTTCGCAGCGGCCTCTTCAACGCGGTGTTCCTGGCGTAGTTGCTCCATCAGCTGCCGTTCTTCTTCCGTGGGGCCGGGGTTCGGTTCACGACGCCATGCGGAAGCCAGGATCTGCCGCTGCCGGTGGATGTCCGTCGGGCGTCGGCCACGCGAGTGACTGTGGGGCTCGGTGCACACCGGCCAGGGCTCGTCCGCCGGCCACAGCAGCGGACCGCCCACGGAACTGTCCGCCACGTCCGGTCGGCCCGGGCGCGGATGGAGCCGGGTGGTGGTTCCCCGATGGGCTGCCAGCTCCGGGAACAGCGCCTCGACATCGAGCGGGCGTGGCGGTGTGGTCCTCAGCATGCGCATGACCTTAAGGCAGCCGTCGACCGCCGTGATTCAGCGCCCCCCGAAGGCAACCACCTCCACACCAGTGCTGTCGGAATCCGTGAACAGTTCGATTCGTACGCAGGCATCGGCGCCTCCCAAACCGGTGCACAGCTGCTGTCCGTTCTCGCGAACAGAGCCAGTGGGGGCCTGAACGGTGCCTGGGGCCGGTGGCCTGAGTCGGAGATTCGTTGGCAGTAGGCAGTTGCTTCGTCGAGGATCTCGTCGGTGGTCTTCGTCCGGAGGAAGGGCCGTGGATGCCCATCCCGGTCGGTGAGCCAGGAGCGGATGTCGTGGTCGGGGGAAGGGGCGCCCGGTGACGACCGCGGCGGCACCGTGCTTCCGCGCGGGAACGCGCTCTCTTCGGCCAGGGCGACAAAGGCGTACAGCGTCTTGGTGACACAGACACGGTCTTGGTGACATAGACACGTTCGACGGGTATGCCGTGGCGGTGCTCGAAGTCCTGGGCGAACTTCTCGACTTCCGGGGCGGTACGGGCAAACCGCCGAAGTGGAAGCGGTCGGCGAGACGCCAGTCGCCGCGCGGACCACCGAACGCCCCTGCTTGCAGCGCCCGCAGAACCCTGTGTGGTGATGGATGACCACCTTGTCCTTGCCGGTACGGCATGGCGAGCCCGTCGGGGCGGCGCAGGTGAACATCGGACAGGCGAGCGGCTGCTCGTGCAGGGTGCGGTTGTAGCAGCCTCCGCAAGCGCGTGGTGCTCCCCGTGGACCCGCTCCGGCAGTGGCGGGTTGCCGGCCTGGACGATACGGGACCGCAGCTCGTGGCACCAGTGCGGCACCGATGGCGGAATCGCCGTCCGGTCGTGGTCTCCAGGGAGTGCGGACGACAGATGTGCCGGCCGCCGCAGCGGGCGCACAGGTGGGTCTCCGAGGAACCGCGGGCAAAGTACGTCTCCACCTCGTCGCGTATCTCCTCGGTGAGCTTGACGTCGGGATGGATGCGGTCGAGGAGGCGGCGGCAGCCGTCGGCAACACACTGGGGCAGGTGGAGCCGCATGGGGTCGGCCATCCACGCGGCGTTGAGCACAGCGGTCACGTCCGTGCCGTTGTTGACGGCGCAGTAGTCGCGGTCGGCGTCGCCGTGAGGCCGATGGAGACCAGGCCGCGAACGGTGGGGTCGGCGGGAAGAAACCCACAGTGGAGGTGGACGCGGCGAATGGCCGAAGCGAGGTCGCTCACGTGATGCTCCTTGGCGTCCGAAAGCGTCGCTGAGGGTGCGGCGTACGCGCGTGTTGGGGGCGCGTCGGGTCAGGGCTCGACGGAGACAGCGGGGACGGCGTCGGCACCGGGCTCCGCCACGGGAGCCTCCGGCCGCACCCCGATGCCGAGCTTCTCCTTGATCTTCTTCTCGATCTCGTCGGCGAGGTCGGGGTTGTCCCTGAGGAAGGTGCGGGAGTTCTCCTTGCCCTGGCCGAGCTGGTCACCCTCGTAGGTGTACCAGGCGCCGGCCTTGCGGACGAAGCCGTGCCCGATGCCCATGTCGATCAGCTCGCCCTCGCGGCTGATGCCCTGGCCGTAGAGGATGTCGAACTCGGCCTGCTTGAAGGGCGGCGCCACCTTGTTCTTGACGACCTTGACACGGGTGCGGTTGCCCACCGCGTCGGTGCCGCTCTTGAGGGTCTCGATCCGGCGGATGTCCAGACGCACCGAGGCGTAGAACTTCAGCGCCCGGCCACCGGTCGTGGTCTCCGGCGAGCCGAACATCACGCCGATCTTCTCGCGGAGCTGGTTGATGAAGATCGCGGTGGTCTTGGACTGGTTGAGCGCGCCGGTGATCTTCCGCAGCGCCTGACTCATCAGCCGGGCCTGCAGACCCACGTGGCTGTCGCCCATCTCGCCCTCGATCTCCGCGCGCGGCACGAGCGCCGCGACGGAGTCGATCACGATGAGGTCGACGGCGCCGGAACGGATCAGCGTGTCGGCGATCTCCAGCGCCTGCTCGCCGTTGTCCGGCTGACAGACGATGAGGTTGTCCGTCTCGACGCCGAGTCCTTTCGCGTATTCGATGTCGAGGCCGTACTCGGCGTCGATGAACACCGCGGTCCCGCCGGCCCGCTGGACGTTGGCTATGGCGTGCAGTGCGATGGTGGTTTTCCCGCTCATCTCCGGACCGTAGATTTCCACGACCCGCCCGCGCGGCAGGCCGCCCACGCCGAGGGCCACGTCGAGGGCGAGGGAGCCGGTCGGGATGACCTCGACGGGGGCCCGGGGATCGTCGCCGAGGCGCATGACCGAGCCCCGACCGAACCGCTTCTCGATCTGAGCGAGGGCGATATCGAGCGCCTGCTCGCGGTCCTGTTCTTTCATGGTCGCCACCCTGGGTGATCTCTGTGCGCCTCCCCTGAGGGGCTATCGGATGCTTGTTCGATTCTATCCGACATGCCGACTGAAAACTATGCTTTGCCCTCAAAAGGGACGCAGTGTGCGACACCTCGGCCCGCTCCGGAGACGCCGTCGTCGCTGTCGCCGTCCCCTGCGGACGACTTCATGACCTGCCCGCTGCGCTACCGGCTCCGGGTGATCGACAAGCTGCCGGAGCCACCGAGCGGGGCGGCGACCCGGGGCGCCGTGGTGCACGCGGTGCCGGAACGGCTCTTCGACGTGCCGGCACATGCGCGCACGGTCGATGGTCACGAACGAAGGGGAGCGGCTGCCGGCGGCGAAGCCGGAGCCGGCAGGGCTGTCCGCCGAGGAGGACGGCTCGGAGACCGTCTCGGCCACCGGCGCGCAGGACGGCACGGAAGGCGACGCGGTCGCTCCGGAGCGGTCGGCCCGGTGGGCTGGGTGGGCCGGGTGATGCCGAGCAGTCGGTCGAGCGGTGGTTCACATGGGAGGACCCGACCCGGCCGGAGCCCACGGGACCGGTCACGGTGTTTCCCTCCGTACCGAGGAGGTCCCCCGGCCACGGTGAACGGCGAAGCGGGTCGGCACCCGTTCGGCCAGGGCGCTGATGTGCGTGACGATGCCGACCATGCGGCCCCTGCGGATCGCGAGCTCTTCCAGCGTGGCGGCGACCGTCTCCAGTGTCATCTCGTCCAGCGTGCCGAATCCCTCGTCGAGGAAGATGGACTCCAGCCGGGCGGCGCCGGCTGCGGCCATGGCCGGCAGCTGCTCCGAAAGCGCCAGGGCGAGGGCGAGGCTGGCCTGGAACGTCTCACCGCCGGACAGCGTCCTGGCCGGCCGGCGGCCCTCCGCGTCGGTGTGGTCGATGACGAGAAAGTTCCCGTCCTCGTGGACCAGCTCGAACTGCCCGTCGGACAGCCCGGCGAGCACCTCGGAGGCATGCGCGACGAGTGTGTCGAGGGCCGTCGTCACAAGCCAGCGGGGAAACCCGTCTGCGCGCATCAGGTGGCCGAGCGCCTTTGCCACCTGATGCGCCTGCTCCGCGTGTTGCCGCCGCGCGTCGAGCTTCGCGGCCTGCTCCCGTCTCTCGACGAGGCGCCGTACCTCCTGACGAGCTCCCCTCAGCGCTGCCGCGACCGCCGACTCGGCCGTCTCGGTGAACGGCCGTTCCGTATCGAACTCCACACCGGGGGCGGCGAGCATGCCGGCGAGTCGGTCCTCGGCAGTGGTGAGACGGCCACGAACCCTCGCCAGCCTCTCGTGCGCGCCGGACAGCGCCGTGGTGCGGGTGGCGGCGGCGTCGGCCGCCCAGGAGACGAGGGTCGTCCACGCCGCGGTCAGGTCCTCACGGTCCAGCGCCGGAGCCCCGAGCGTGACGAGTGGATCGCGAACCTGCTCGAGCACCGACCACACCGCCTGTGTTTCCTGGCGAACACCCGCCGCGGTCTTCTCGGCGCTCGCCCTGGCGGTCCGCGCACGCCGAAGCTGTGCGTCCGCCTCATCCGCGGTCCTTTCCAGCCGCTTCCTGCGGGCGAGCGCAGCGGTCACCTGCTCCAAGGCGGGGGCGCCGGCGAGGTCGGCACGCAGGGCGGCGACCCGACCGATGAGCATGTTCAGTTCGCTGGTGGCCTGCTGCTCGGCCCGGGACGCCTTCGTCCACTCGCCACGCAACCGCTCCACCTCACTGTCGGCCTGGATTCGTGCTCGTTCGGCCGCATCCAGATCGGGCGCGGTCAGCGGGCCGGGCATCGTCGTGACCCACTGCTCGCACACCGGGCACGGCACGCCGACCCGCAGGTGCGGCCGCAACGCTGCGGCGAGATGCGACCGCGCCGCGACCTCCCGCTCCTGTCGCGTCTGCTGGGCGAGCCTTTCGGCCTCCTCCCTGACGGCGGTGACCTCGCGGAGCGCCGCGGCACGCCACTGCTGCAGCGCCTGCGCTGTGAGCAGCCTCTCTTCCGTCTCGTCGAGCTCGGCATGATCGCGGCGGGCTTGCTCGAGTGAGGCCTGGGGCGGTGCCGCCGCAAGCTGCTCGCGGGCGGTCGTGTCGGCCGCCTCGGCCGCAGCGAGCTCCTCGTCGGCCGTCTCGCACGCGGCCCTGATCTCGCGTTCCCTCTCACCGAGTTCCTCGAACCCGGTCGGCACGGCAACCGCCCTCAACTGGTTCCGCTCCTCGGTCAGCGCCGCGCACGCCTGTTGCGCCTCGGCCATCGCCGCGCCGTGCTTCGCGAGCTCGGGCAGCATCGCACGGATCAGCTCGGCGGCCTTCTCCAGCGTGGCCACCTGGCCCTGTGCCGCCTGCAGGGCGGGTTCGGTCGCATCGGTGAACTCCTCAAGCTGCCGTGCGAGGAGTTCGGCGCACCGCTTCTCGCTCTCGGCCTTCGTGTTCGCCGCCTGCGCGATCCGGGTATAGACCTGCAGCCCCATCAGTCTGACGAGGATCTCCTGCCGCTTGGCCGGCTGTTCGTGCAGGAACTCGGCAAAGTCACCCTGCGGCAGCGCCACACAGGTGATGAAGTGCTCGAACGGCAGCCCGATCAGTTTTTCCACCGCGGACGTGACCTCGGAGTCGGAGGCGAGCACCTCGGTGACGTCGTCCGGTGCGCCGAGCGCGGCCGGGTCGGCGAGTTGTTCCAGCCGGGCATTCTTCACATTGACGCCACCGGTGGTGCGGCGCAGCTCCCGGACGGCGACGTAGCGGTGCCCGGCAAGGTCGAAGACGAGCCGGACGATGCCCCGGTTGGTGGTCGGCGCGAGCGCGTTCGCGACCGTACGTCGGTCGCCCCAGCGCGGCACCGATCCATACAGCGCGAACGTGATCGCGTCGATGACGGTGGACTTGCCCGAGCCGGTGGGGCCGACGAGCGCAAAGTAGTCCGCCTCGCGGAAGTCCATCACGGCCGACTCCCGAAATGAGGCGAAGCCGTTCATCTCCAGCAGCACCGGCCTCATCGAGGCTCCTTCCCGCCGTCAGGCGTTCGCGGTGGTGACCTGGTCGTGGAGCCTGGCGAACAGTGCTTCGACCCGTTCGTCGACCAGGTTCCGGGTGACGCAGTATGCGTGGAACAGCTCAGCGGGACTGCGCTCCACACCGTCGGCCGGCGTGGACGACCCGGCGGTGTGCACGGGGGCGGCGAACTCCGGATCGATGCGCACCTCCAGCGCGTTCGGTAGCAGCCGCTGCACCTCCTGGCGCAGACCCGCACGCGCCGGTTCGCACAGAAATACCCTCAGGTAGTCGTCGCCGAGCGAGTCGGCGCGCCGGGTCAGCTCATCGACGGTGCCGCGTACGGTGCGCAGCCGCCGTCCGGACCCGATGGGCACCTCGGCGACGATACGGGCGGGCGCGCCGACCTCGGCCTCGACGACGAGGACCATCGAGGGGTCGTCCTGCTCGCCGAAGTCGAGGGTGATCGGGCTGCCGCAGTAGTGCACCGGACACGGCGCGGGCAACGACTGCCGACGATGCAGATGCCCGAGCGCGACGTAGTGCGCCTCGGGCGGGAAGGCATCGGCCGGCACCCAGTACTCGAGGATCGACTGGGCGGACCGCTCGCCCCCGCCGAATTTTCCCCCGGCCACCATCAGGTGCGCCATCACCAGGTTGACCGCATCGTCGCGGAAGCCGGCCGCGAGCGCGGCAAGCAGGTCCCGCACCAGCCGGCCATAGCCGGTTGCGGCCTCCCTGGGTGTCTTGCCGACCAGTTGGGCAGCACGTACCGCGTAGCGCTGGGACAGGAACGGCAGCAGGGCGACAGCGACCGGCTCTCTCGTCGAGCGCGCGGTGAACTTCACCACTCCGCCGTCGGCCGCGACGCGCGCATGGCCGACCAGGGTGATCCCCGCGCTCGCCATGAGCGGCCGGTAGGCGTCGAAGGTGGGGGCGTGGTCGTGGTTGCCGGCGATCGCGATGACCTCGGCACCAGTGCGTCGCAGCGTGAGCAGCGCCTGCACCAGCAACTGCTGGGCGTCCGCCGGCGGGGCGGACGCCTCGTACAGGTCACCGGCAACGAGGACCGCGTCAACCCGATGGTCCCGTGCCACTTGGACGATCTCACGCAGGACGGCCCGCTGCTCATCGAGTCGGCTGCGCCCCTTGAGCACCTTGCCGATGTGCCAGTCCGATGTGTGCAAAAACTTCATGTGCTCGCCTCGTCGTCCCGTAGGGGTGGTCGACGGCGGCACGCTGTCGGATCAAAAGGCCGGTACATCGTCGATCGGCCGCGGTCGCCGCGCGAACGGGTCCGGTCGCTCGCCACCGGCCTCCTGACCGGTCGGCCGCGAGGTCGTGGACCCTTGGCCGCACTCGAAACCGTGTGCACAGACAGCGAGAAGTCCCGCCTCACCTCGGCCGCATGACGCCGGCGCAGGCCAAAGATGAACCGCTTGCCCGTCTCCCGGTCCGGGAATCCGGCCAACCGCTGCAGCACTGTCACGCCGTTGCCGACGCGCTTGAGGAGTCCAGGTCGGTGAACGGCTCGTCCGCGCTGCCGTCGTAGACCTCGCGACAGGCCGTCTCGTTCCCGTTGTCCGGCCAGACCTCGGGGGCGGTTTCCCGGAGTTCGGGGTGGCAGTCGGTACAGGTCAGACCGATGGCGGCTGCCGGGTTCCAGCCCTCGAGCTGTGCCTGGCCGCTTGGCGGGAGGACATTCATGACGATCACCCAGCAATGCTTCAACCGGGTCAGAAGGGGAACGTGGGACTGTTGTGGTTGTGGGGGGCGCTTTTTTCCCCGTCGGGGACCCCCGGTGCGTCGTTCGGCGCTGACGGGCCGGTGTCGAAGAGGGTGCCGCCGGGCACGCCCACGCGCGAGATCTTGCTGACCGTCGCGGCGGCGTAGCGCAGGGAGGGGCCGATCTCCAAGGCCTCCAGCTCGATGATGGTCCGCTTCTCGCCCTCCCTGGTCTCGTACGTCCGCTGGTGCAGCCGTCCCTGGACGATGACGCGGGCGCCGCGCGCGAGGGACTGGGCGACGTGTTCCGCCATCTGCCGCCAGGCCGAGCAGTGCAGGAACAGCGTGTCGGCGTCCCTCCACTCGTTGCTCTGCCGGTCGAAGGTGCGGGGCGTGGAGGCGACGGTGAAGTGTGTGACCGCGTCGCCGGACGGGGTGTTGCGGATTTCGGGGTCGTCGGTCAGGTTGCCGACGACGGTGACGACGGTCTCACCGACCATGAGAGGTACTCCTAACGCACGTACGGAAGGTGGGAGTTGGTTGTCCGACGACAATGCTGCTGCTTCGGGGTGTCTTCGGGCTCACTGCCCGGCCTCCTTTCTTCTCGTTCGGCAGGCCCCGCCGCGATGAGCCTCGAGGCGTGGGCCGGAGCGTTCTTCAGCGGGATGCCGAGCCCGGGGACGGTGCAGGGACGGCCGGGGGCGGCCCGGCACCAGGGGCAGAGCACGCGGAGGGCGTGGGCGCGGAGGTCGTTCCTCGGACGGCCGGTGAGGGCGGGGGGTGGCTGGGCCGGGGCGGTGGGCGTCCGCTTGACGCGCTGTCCCGAGGCGATCGCGGTCACGATCTCGAGGAGTTCCGCGCGATAGCGGTGCGGGTCGTCCGGGTCGGTGTCCGGGAGTGGCAGCGGGTCGCGGGCGAGCCGCTCCTCCCGGATCGCGTGCACCTCGGCTCGGATGTCGGCGGCGTCGATGTGGGACTGTCTGCGGCCCAGCCGGATCACGGCCTCCCGCGTATCGGCGACGTCCAGGTCGGCGAGCAGGAGGTGCCAGGCGTCCGTCGTGGTCTCCTCCAGGTGCATCGACGGGCACATCGCCGCGACCAGGGCAGCGAGCCCTGCGGTCTCAGTCGGCGTCATCCGTTCTTCCCTTCCGCGGGGGAGCGTGCCGGGTGACGCCGGTGCCCCGCTTGCCGCCCCGTCCGCCGGCTGCTGGTACTGGTACAGGGCGGTCCCGCAGGCGCAGCGCAGCCGCCCGTCGTTCCCGAGGCTCCAGCGGCCGCAGCCGAGGTGATCGGCTTGTGAGATCAGGAACCACAGGGTGGCGGGCGAGTCCCTGTCGGAGCGCGCTGTGGCGGTGGTCATCACGTCTCGCCACCATCGAGGGCGAGCAGCCGGCGCAGGTCGATCTCGCCGGTGTCCCAGGCCCGGGCGACCCGTTCCGCGCCGCCGGGCACGGGCCGCAGGCTGAACGAACGCGGTTCGGGGGCCGGCGCCGGCACCAGTCCCGGGATCACCTCGCCGGTGTGCGGGTCGGCGACCGGGCCGAAGCAGGCGAGCCGGCCGAAGAACTCCCGTTGCCAGGCGGGGCGCACCCGGACCAGGGTCTCCACCTCGTCGGGGTGGTTCGCGGCCACCCAGGCGGTGAAGGCGTCCTCGTCGGCGACCACCACCGCCGGCTGGGGGTCGATGAGCGTGAGGGTGGCGATCGGGGTGTCATCCGGCAGGGTCACCCGCATCGACTTGAGGGCGAACTCGGCGCGAGCCGCGCGCAGCCCGTGGAGGACCGCGCGGCGCTCGGCCCGGTACTCGGCCTCCACCGCGTCGCGCAGCACCCTGAGCACGACGACCCGGGTGGCGCGGTCCCGGAGGTTCACGCGGCCTCACCCTTCTGCTCGGTTCCCTTCCCGCCCTCTTTCTTCGCCCCGGTGCCGCGGCGCACGATGAACTCGCCCAACGTGGTCGAACCCCCGGCGGGGTCCAGGACGGCGGCGGCGAGCAGGTTGTGCCGGCGCACCTCCTCGTAGAGGCCGCGGAGCTCCTCGTAGGTGGTGTGCGGGGCGGTGGCGGTCGTGAGGTAGTCGGATGCGCTCGGGGTGGGCTTGCCTGAGTTGAGCCACTCCAGGACGGCCTCGGCGAACGCCGCATCCGGCTTGCGGATGACAAGCCCGGAGAGCGGCTTCGCCCGGGACTTGGAGATCACCAGGGTGTTCTCGTGGTCGAGGTCGCCTACGATGTCGAACTCGTACTCGATGCCCTCCCGCTGCTCGGGCTTGAGCCCGACCTTGCGCGGCACCTTGCGCCCGCGCTCGTCTGCCTCCACGACGTACTCGGTCTTGGTACGCATGGTGGCGATGAGGTGGCCGGGGTAGGCGAGCAGGGCTTCGACCATCGCCCGCTCCAGGGGGCGGGCCTCCCTCCAGCCCGCGAAGGTGTTGCCTCCCGCGATGCGCTTCGCGGCGTTGTCGACCTGCTCCAGCATCCCGCCCGAGCCGGACCAGAAGTGCGAGAGCGAGTCGACGATCACGACGTCGTAGCCGTCGTGGGCGGCCACCGCGAGCGCCTCGACGAGCGCGGGTGGCTCGAACGTCGTGAGCGGGAGGGTGTCGAAGGCGAACTCGTCGGCGTACTTGGAAGCGCTGCCGTGCTCTGTGTCGATCAGGGCGATCCGGTCGCCGATTCCGGTGCCGAGGACGAGCGCGGTGTAGGTCTTGCCCGACCCGGTGGGCCCGGTGAGCGCGACGCGGGCCTTGGCCTGCTCCTTGGTGGCGGGGGTGAAGGTGAAGCTGTTCACGCCGTTCTCCTCTGGCACATCCGACGGGGGTTCGGGGTGGGCTTGGGGAGGGACAGGAAGCGGTCCTCACCCGGCAAGACGTGCACCCGCACGACCGAAGCCTCAGTTCGAATATCAGTTCGAAACTGCTTGGAATCCCACGCTAGGCGCGCACAGAGGTGGAAATCAACAGTTTGCCCCCTAAAAAATATCAATGCCCCTGATGTCCGCATCGAGGCCCGGAATGAGTGCGCCGGCGCCGGTACCACGGCCGGATCGACCGCGGCGCGCACATCTTCAGTGCGGGCCTTCCCGCCCCCCGGCGGGACGACCTTGCCGCGGCGGGACGAGGCCGAGGTGCGCCCAGGCCGCCGGTGTGGCGACCCGGCCGCGCGGGGTGCGGGCCAGCAGCCCCTCCCGTACCAG
>NZ_JBHSPC010000098.1:0-10140 GCF_042656345.1 Streptomyces incanus | reverse complement strand
CTGTGCAACCACCCGGCGGAGCCGACGGGAGGCACACCCCCACTAAATTCGGAGACCCGGTTTGCCATCACGCGCCTCCGGCGGAGCCGGCCGCCGCGCGCTGTCCGCTCAGCCAGGGCCCCAACTGCGTGGCGGCGGCTCCGGCCGCCATGATCAGACCGATGGCGTCGCAGGTGGGCTGCCCGCTGTACACGAGGACGATCACTACCAGCAGGATGATCGCGAAGACGGTGATCCGCTGGACCGGCGTCAAGGTCGCGCCGCAGAGCGCGTGATCCGGTGACGCCGCCTGCCGGCGGCGTCGGGATCGCGCAATATGTACTGACATAGTTGTTTCCCCTCCCTGAGTGCGGCGAAGACGACCGCACCAGCAGTTACCGGCTGTGATGCGGTCATTACCCAGTTTGGCCCCGGCGGGGAGGGGCGGAAACCCTTTCGCTCAATCGGATTCAGCCTGGACAGGCGCCGCTCATTGCTAGAGCTTTCGGTGTCCTTTTCCGTTCGAATACCGCAGCGTGCGGAAGTGTCCCGGCGGCTCATCCGTCGCTCTCTGTTTCGTTCAGGCTGGACGTCTGCCGCAGGGCAGGCCCCGCAGCACCAGCACGCCCGCAGGAACACCCTTGACCTGCATGTTTTCTGTTCGGAACGGTTCGGAACCCGTTCCGAACGCGGAAGACCTTGCACTGTGACCGCCAGGGTGGTGAGCTGAAAAACGGAACCCCTGCCCTCGAAATACACCGCCCCTCCCCCTTCCTGGGTGCGGCAGTACATCAGCAGGGGCAAGAGGGGGCTCCTGTTACCGGCCGGAGCCCCCTCGCTGCGTCCACCTATTCCGGCCGCGGTATCGAAACGCATTTCTGCGGAGGACCTTCTGCGGAAAGCCGGAATAGGTGTTCTGAACGGCGTCCGCCAGCTCCAGCCGACCGGCGTGAGCTGGCCCTCCTTCTCGAACGGCAGCAGACCGTTCAGCTCGCCCCGGACTGCCTCTCCCCGCTGACTGCGCTTGTGCACCGGCTCCTTCGCCGGGCCCGCAGACGAACACCTGACGGAGCCAGCAGAACCCGTTCGGTGGCCGCCGGAGCCCGGTGCAGGCACCGAGCCATCGGTCAGCCGCTGCGGCGCGACCACCATCGGCGCCGCTCCGGCTCCTGCTGCCCAGCGGCCGGAGGCTCGGGGCCGACCGAGGCCGACGTGGCGGCGCAGCGCCGCCGCAAGCAACAGGAGGAGACCGAGGCGGAGCGCCTGGCCGCCGAGGCGGAGCGGGCGCGGGAGCAGGCGGCCGAGGCCCGGTACCGGATCGCGGTCCTCGAGGCGGAGGCGGCCACGGCGGACGACTGGGCCGACCTCACCCCGCGCCAGCGCAAGGCCCGCAAGGCGGCTCGCATGATCGGAGGCAGCGCCGGCCATGTCGACGTCGTGGAGCTGAAGGAGATCGAGGCCGCGGGGATGGCTGCTCGGTCCGGTCCCGTGGTCAGTGCCTTCAGCGCGTGTTGGAGGTCGATGATGTGCTCGGGCGTGCTCGTTCAGGGGCTTGCGCGGGTGTCGGGCCTCGGCGCGGTCGTGGTCGGGGTCCGGTGCGTTGTGGCCGGAGGCCCCGACCACGGTGGGTTGGTCCCCGACCACGGGCCCGACTACCGCAGGTCACAGTCGTGCGCGGGCCCGGTCAGCCCTTTGAGGGCCAGTCCGGCCCCGCGCACGGCACGGGGCCGGACGTGCTGCGCAACCCGGCCCCATGGGCGCCTTCGGTCGCCCGGCGACAGCAACTGTTGCGCTGGAGGTTGCGCCAGGGTGTTGCGCTGGGTGTTGCACCAAGAGGTTGCGCTGGATGTTGCGCACCCTCCGGCCGGTCTCCGCGTCTGTGCAGGTCACCACGTGGTTCCGGCGTGGTCGGGGTGCTGACATCCCCCTCAGAGCACCCCACGACCGCCTCGGCCTGGAAGAAGGGTGGGAGGGAAGCGGGCGGGACGCGGGGAGCGCCTCGGGGGATCAGACGCTCGCTGGCCCCCTCGCGTGCTGATGGCCTTCGGAGCCCAGCGGGACGGAAGACAACTTGTCTCCGAGACGGCGACAACCGACGCCGACCAGCCGGCGGAGTCGCCGCTCGCGGGCACCCTGGCACCAGCGATGTCCGGCGACCCGCTCATGGAGGAGATCATGACGGGCCTGGCGACGTGCGTGTGCACGACGCTGGCCACCGCCGGCCGCCCGGCGTGCTGCTGCATGTGGTTCCGCGGCTCCCACCGTCCGCCGATGGACGCCTGCCACTGCGACTGCGACAACGGCGGCCAGGGCGTGGCGTGGGTACGGATGCTGAACATGGAGAACGCCGCGCAGACGGGCACCAACCCCAGGATCTCCGGGTTCCGCGCGTACTGCTCGATCCCGGCGCCCCGCTGGCGGATGACCATGGAACTCGGCGTCTACGGATGCGTCGATACCGGCAACGAGGAGACGGGCCCCGACTGTGCGACCCGCTCGAACGCAGCCGCCGACGGCGCCTGGGACGACCTGCTCCTGATGCAGGCCGCCGAGTGCTGCACGGTCATCCGCAACCGGCGCCCGGTGTTCATCCGCGTCGACCCGGTCGGACCGACCGGCGGCTGCGCCGGGTCCGTGGTCGCACTGTGGCTCGACTACGCGCCCGGCAAGGTGAACACCGGACCTTCGACTCTGGGTAATTGAGTTTAGAAATCCAGCTCTTTGTGGAGCTCAGCACGAAATGCCCTACGTGTCTGATCCGCGTCGCGGGTCATGTACGATAAGAGTCTTTCGAACTCCTCCTGCGGATTGGTGCCGAGGGGTGTCGGCAGAGTCTGACCATTCAGTACCGCCTCTTCCCAGATCTGAACCACTGTCTCAACCATTTGGACAGTACGCCAGGTGTCCCGAACCGCGTCAGCATCCAACAACGACTCAGGTGCTTCCAGGTCGAGCACGGAGTAGGTCTTGTGGTAGGCGTCCAACGCAGACGCCCAGGCAGCCGCCTTGGAGCCATCGAAGGTGCCAGAGATCAGCGCCTCCGCGTGGGGAGCGTAGGCATTCCTGAGATCGCGCAGCTTGTTGAGGAAATCCGCGAAGGTATTCCTTCTGAGCTGCCACCACGCCTGCTCTCGCTGCGTTAAGGCTGTCTTCGTCACCTGACGTAGCGCTGCTGCAAATGCGAAACCCCCGGCCAGTAGTGCGGCAATCGAGGTAATGACTGCCGCCCAGATAGCGGCTGATTCCTGCGACATCTGAGCATCATGCCAGTCACTCGTAGCGCAGCAACACTCGGTCGAGAGCCGCTTGATCAGTCAGCGGGAGGCAACTTCGGGCCACTGGATCCGAGCGGCGGTTCCCTGCCGCTCGGCCTAGGCGACGACGTCGGCGGTGCCGCCGTGCCGGAGAGCCAAGCGCTGAACT
This sequence comes from Streptomyces incanus, assembly GCF_042656345.1. NCBI lineage: Bacteria > Bacillati > Actinomycetota > Actinomycetes > Kitasatosporales > Streptomycetaceae > Streptomyces > Streptomyces incanus. The sequence goes on along the minus strand of NZ_JBHSPC010000098.1, from coordinate 6,738 downwards.
TGCTCAAGTCGGAGTCCGGCACCGTTGCTGTCGGGCATCCTGCGGCCATGTCTCAGACATCTACGACTCTTTCCGTCGTCGCCATCGTCGTTGCGACGCTCAGTGCCATCTTCACGGGCCTGAACATGACCTTCTCGGCCCTCACCTATCGCCGTGTGCGGCCCAAAGTCGAGGTTCTGGAGGAGAACTGGGGTGTGTGGGAGCCGGACGGAGGCTACGACTTCAGCTTGCGCCTCGCCAACCGCAGCACGACTCCCATCGGAGTGGAGTCCGTCTCCGTCATTGGTTCCCACGGCCATCGCCGCAACGACCGCTTCGTGAGGCGCAAGGAGTTCGAGAAGCCTGAAGAAGTAGCCGCTTTGAGCGGCATCGTGGTGTCGATCCCGCTTCCTACAAGCCTGCTCATCATCGACGGCAAGGTGCCTCGCTACATCACGGCCATGGTGCGCCTCACAGACGGCCGCGTCATTCGCACCAGTTTCAAGGACTTCCCACGGCTGTTGCCGGAAGACAGACTGGGGGCAGCGGCGCCGGTCGTGAAGGCGCCCCCCAAGCGCTGACTGCGGCGGCGTGCCTAGCGTGAGGCGCCCTCGGGCCACAGGACCCGCACCGCAGTTCCCTGCCGTTCAGCGTAGGCGACGACGTCGGCGGTGCCACCGTACGCCCAGGCCGGCTCGCCGTCCCATACGGCGAGCAAGTCGTCGACCAGGCCGACGAGAATCTCGCTGCCCGCCATGTGGGCCTGGGCGTCGGAGACCGTCATGCCGGTCTCATGCACATCGGAGGCCAAGCCGAGCAGCCGGTCGTAGGTCGGGTGGTGCCAGTCGGGGAGCCCGGCGCGGTACTCGGCGGCGGGGACGACGGCCTCGATGCGCCCGCCGTGGGCGAGGACTGTTTCCGCCCACCAGGAGTCCGGGCCGTCCGGGTCGGGGATGAGGCCGGTGTGCCTCGCCCACCGGAAGGCGGCTGCGGGCACCTTCAGGCGCTTGGCGGCCTGGCTCGCGTCGTACTCGTTTCGTCGCATGAGATCACCTCTCGCTCGTTCGCCGGAAGCGGCGGGCAGAACATGACAGACCACTCGAAAAGCTGTCAATGTCCCCTGGAAATAGGTAAGTTGGGCACGCTCCGCTAGGACTGCGCCCGCGTACGCGAAGGGAAATCACCCACTCGGGTGCCACTACGGACCGAACCGGACCACCGTGGTCGGGCCGACCACGCCCAGCGCGACCCCCGACCACCTGTGTCATCGAATCTTGAGTGCGTGCCATCGAAGTTTGATCGACATCGTCCCTGGGCAGAGCGCTACAGTGCCGTGCGGCCTTCGGATCCTCACGCTCGACCGCGCAAGCCGTGCAGCCGTCCAGCCGGACTGGGCTCGGCCATCGCGTCGGTTCCCTGGGTCGGTCAGCGGTTGGCTCGGCGGATCGTTCGAGCGATTTTCGTGCTCTGCCCGTGACGCTGGCTTCGGGTTGCACGGTTGCAAGTTGATCACTTGCAACCACTCTGAAGGAGCCCTCATGCGCATGCGCTCTGTGTTCGCTACCACCGCGCTCGCGGCGTCCGCTGTGCTCGGCAGTGCCGCCACGGCAAGCGCCGACCCCGCCCCGCCTCCGGGCCTCACCACATCACCGTTCGAAGCCGCAGAGGCAATCCTCAACGGTGCGTTGGATGCGGGGGAGAACCCCTTCCAGGGGGCCCCGCCGGCGCCGCCAGCTCGCTTGGCAACGGCATTGGCGGCTCCACTCTGGGCATTCCTGGCCAGATCCTGGCGTTGCTCGGCTGACGACTCCTGACGACTCCTGACGCCGAATGAACCAGCCGCACGGCTTGGCGCTGTTGACCCCTGAAGGTGCACAAAGCCTCTGGATCCTCACGCTCGACCGCGCAAGCCGTGCGGACCCCCAGCCGCGCCGGCCATCGCCAGCCTCTGGCTTTCGGTGATCAAACTTCGATGTCACACGCTCAAGGTTCGCTGTCACAGGACACCCCGACCACGCCTCCGGTCAGGGCGTGTCCGATGTGACACCGAATTCGAACAAGCGATCTAATGCCGGTATGGACGTGACCGACTTCCCCGACGACCTGGTGCAGACGCAAGCCGCCTGGAACGCCACCTATGACGCGTTCGCCGCACCCCGCCCCCGCGACACCGCCGCCTGCTGCGCCTGTCCGTACGGCTGTGGTGGCACCCCTACTGGGAAACCGCCCCCTCGGTACCGGCGGCACGCTCCGAGCTGCGCCACCTCGCCCGCACCCACGGAGCTGTCCGGGCCGCGTGACCCGGCGCCTCGGTCGACCAGGAGCACGGGGTTGCGACAAGGGTTGCGCCTGGCTGTTGCGCTGGAGGTTGCGCCTACTGTTGCGCGACCTGACGGGCCGTCTCCATGTTCGCGCAGGTCGCTACGCGGTTTCGCCGTGGTCGGAGTGCTGACATCCCCGTTGCGGCCGCTCTGCCCATGTCCCCTGGCTGGAGTGAAGGAGTAAGGGACGGGCGGGATGGGCGGTACGGCCGCGGCCGTGGATCGGCGCGCGCTCGGTCTGGTTGCGCGGCGGCCGGGCCCGCCGCGCCCCACCCGCCATCGGCCCGGTGGCCGGGCCGGGACGGAAGTCGCCGGCATCCCGGTGCTGTCCTCCAGGCGCTGAGCCCCACCAAGGGGTGAGGCGGGAAGCTCCCGCCAGATGGAGGTACTGCTGTGATCGTTCGCTTCGCGGGCGGCCCGCTCGCCGGGCGCGAGCTGGAGACCGCCGACGCCCCGTGGGCCGGAGGCTGGCTCACGGCCGGTGACGCCAGCTGGGGCCTGTACCTCCCGGTGGACCGCGACCCGGTGACCGGTGTCGTCCTGGCGGAGATCCGGGTCACCATCCCGCGCCACGAGTAGAGGCCCACTGGCACCGTGACGCACGAGACCCCGGGCCCTGTCGACGGGCCCGGGGTCTCGTACGGCGGCGGGGGAGCGGTCAGAAGTCGTCCCCGTAGCCCTCCCGCTCGGAGGGCGGCCCGAACCGCTCGATGGACCAGCAGGTGCAGTTCCCGCCCTCGTACAGCTCCTTGTCACACTCCTCGTGGTGCTCCCGCACCGGCCGCTTCTTCGGGACCGCCGGCGGCGCGGGCTGCGGTGCGGACGGCTCCGGGGCGGCCTCGACGACCGGCACCACGCCCGCCCAGCCCATGCCCAGCGCGGCGAGGGCGGCGCGCTGCTCCACGGTGAGCTTGTCCCGCCTCGACTTGGTGTTCGAGAGCCACACCCCCAGCTTCACTGGCACCGGCTCCGCCTCGCCGTCGACCGTGATCTCCACGACCGTGCTGCGCGGGACGGGCCGCTGCCCCTCCTTCTCCACCCACTGCGCCAGGGCTGCCAGGCCCCGCTGGAACGCCGCCTCTGCCTTGCTCCCGGCCTTCTTCGGATCCTTGGCCGCGTCGGCCGGCGCCGGAAGGAGCTCCGCCGGGGCGGCGGCCGTTACGGGGAGGGTGGCGCCCCGCACGCCTAGCGCGGACAGCCGCTCCCGCTGCTCGGGCAGGAGCTGCGCCCAGGTGCCCGGCTCCTGCTGCCGCCACCTCCAAGTGCCGATGTCGTCACCCTCGAAGGTGACGCCCGGCGCGATGTAGGGCAGGTGGCCGTCGGCGTCGACCAGGTCGGCGAGGACGCGGTAGTGGCGTTGCCAGTTCAGTGGCCACGGGCAGTTCCAGTCCGGGTCGATCGCGGCCAGCTGCTGCGCGCGCTCCGCCGCGCGCTTCGGGTCCTTGCCGAGGCCGCCCTTGCGGCGCAGGTTCGCCATGTGCTGTCCGATGGGCACCATCGCCTCGCCCTCGCCCCACACCGCGTCCTGACGCGGCGCGAGGTGCCCGGTCGCCCGCCGGTACGAGCGCAGGGCGGCCAGCTTGGCCTCCCAGGCTTCCTCTCCCGGTTCCCAGACCATCCCGGCCTCCGGCGCGTCCAGCAGCGTTTTGCGCCGCTCCTCCAGCTCACCGGCCCGCAGAGCCTTCCGCTGCTGGTGGACCCATCGGCCAAGCGGAAACGCCTTCGTCGCCCCCACTTCGACCTCGACGTCGTAGGGAACGGCGTAGAGGCCGGTGATCTCGTTCTCCTTCCGCCAGCGCAGCAGGGCTTGGTAGCCCTCCAGCCACACCAGCGACTCCGGCCGGTAGACCCGGGTGCGCAGGAACGCGGCGATGGTCGCCGCATCCCGGGGAGAGGAGAAGCGGAGCAGCGCGGACTCGGCGGCGCCGTCGGTGTCGCCCTGCTCCTGTTCCTCCCCGTCGCCACCGGCGCCGACGATCCGCCCGTCCTCGTCGCGCCGCACGTGCACGGTGCGCTGCCCGCTGGTGAGAGCACGGGAGGCAAGCTGCTCCACGAGTCGTTCATCGTGCGAGCGCAGACCCTGCAAAACGGCGACAAGAGGGCGGAAGCTGGCGGAGGCGACCATGTCGGTCGGGTCCTCACCGGGCTCCAGGAACACCGGCACGATGATCCTGGCCACCTTCGTGCTGCCGTCCTTGTTGAGCCGGAGTGCCCGGCCGATGTTCTGCACGATCTCCACCTGCGAGCCGCGGGTGTCCGCGAAGCAGATCGCTTCCACGCCCCGTTCGCCGGTGATGTCCACGCCTTCCCCGAGCACACGACAGCTCGCAAGGAACGCCCGGTGCACCCGCCGGCCCGCGGCATCGATCCCGTTCGCGAACTGCCGGATCACCTCGCGGCGCTCGGCCACGAGGTGGTCGCCGCACAGCCACGCCGACCACACCCGGCCCGGCGGCACGTGGCGGCCAGCCTCCAGCTCGTAGAACCGCGCGTCGATCGACGACGCGGGGAGCCGGTCCGCGGCCGCCAGGGCCTTGTCGGAGGCATCGCTCACGTACAGCTCCGCAGCCGTCTGGGGCATCTTCTCCGCGAACGCGGCGGCCTCCTCCACCTTCTGGTGGAACGTCATGACCGTACGCAGGTTGTACGCCGCCGCGTGCTCCAAAAGTGCGGTCTGCAGCAGCGCCAGGCGCCGGCCCCGCTGCGCCTCCTCGGACTCCCCGAGGACGGGCGAGGGGTCGCGGATCTCCAGCACGTCGATCTCGAATCCGGCGAGGATGCCCCGCTCGATTGCCTCCGAGAGCCCGAGTTCGGCCAGCCACGGACCGTACGTCTGGGAGTCCTGGCCCATCGACGCGAGCTCCAGCTCCTGGCCGCCCGCGCCCTTCTGCGGTCGGGGCGCCGCGAGGATGCGCGGGGTGGCGGTCAGGTACAGCCGGAAGTCCGCCGGGATGCGAGCGTTGTCGTGGATCGCCGCCCACGGCCTGCCAAGATCGCCTGCGGTGGAGTGGGCTTCGTCCACGATGGCGAGGTCGAAACCGCTCATCTGCTGCCCGTACAGGCGCTCCCCGCCCGCCAGAGCGGCCTCCAAAGGCCCGCGAACCTTGCCCTGGCCCATCGGATCCTCGAAGTCCTCGCGGTCCACCAGGGAGGCGTACGTGGCGAACACGACCACCGGCCCGGACCCCGCCCACAGTGCCAACTGGATCGGGTTGGTGGTGGTGCGTACCCCCAGCGAATCGAGCATCGCATCGCTCTCCAGCGAGCACACCGCCACCAGCGGCGCCCGGTGGCCCACCAACCGCCACGCCTGAGCGGTCTGCACGAGCAAGTCCAGAGTCGGCACAGTCACCAGGACCCGCCCGCCCGGGAAGCACTCCAGCGCGCACGCGGCCGCGGTGATCGTCTTGCCCGATCCGGTCGCGGACACGATCGTCCCCCGTGCCCCCTCCGACGACACAGATGATCTTGCAGGGAATTCCACCCACCGACGGAAAGCCGCTTTCTGGGCCACCTGGTGTTCCCGAAGCCGAATACCCGGCATCTCCCCGCTCCTCCTCTGCCTTCTTTTCCACTCGCTTCGGAAATCACCAGGACGGCGTGAAGGACGGGACGGACACCGTACCGTCCTCGCCCACGACGATCCGCTCGCCAAGCTGGGCCAGGACCTCAGAGGGGCGCAGCCCCGTCCGGCCGGCCACCGTCTGGATCAGCCGACTGGGCGCGGCGGACAGTCGGATCTCCGCCCGCAGTTCATCCGCTTCCTCCCCCTGCCGTTCCCCGAAGGCGGCCGGTGCCGCAAGAGCACCAGCAAACCGTTCCTCACGCTCACGAGCCCACACCGAGCCCTGAGCGTCCCGTTCTGGCTCGTACACCCTCCAACCGACCGCAGTCATCAAGTCCCTGACGCGCCGCCACTCAGCATGCTGGGCCAGCCAGATGACAGCCAACCGCTCCCGGTCCGTCTCGAACTCGTAGAAGGAACCGTTGCCCCTCAACCGCTCCGCGGTCTCCCGCTCACGGACAGCGGCCTCCGCGACCTTTTCCGCAACGGCGGCGACGTCCAGGCCATTCGCCTGACGCCGGACCTGATCCCGCGCCACGTCCTGAGCACTCCACATGCGTTTTCCCTTTCCCGAAAGGCGCGGGCAACCAGGCCCACATAGGGCAGTTGAGGGGTGTCCCGTGTTTCCGCCAACTCTACATGTCCATCAACCTGATGCACCCACTGCACCAGAACCCGAAACGAACGAGCAACCCCCCACTCTCGCAGCCAGCCCGGCCCGCGAAGCGGGCCCCAACGGCCCTGGAGGCGCAGCCGGAAGGACCGCCAGGCGGGGGAGCGCAGCGGACCCGCCGGCCCGGACTGGAGCGCAGCGGAAGTCCGGTAGCGGGACGAAATCCCGCCGCTCCGGGAGCGCAGCGGACGGAGCGTGAA
>NZ_JBHSPC010000097.1:0-21354 GCF_042656345.1 Streptomyces incanus | reverse complement strand
ACCTGCGACCCCTTGACCCCCAGTCAAGTGCGCTACCAAGCTGCGCCACGTCCCGATGCCCGTCTGACCTGGTGGTTGCCCGGCGTCGACGTGCACGGAAACAATACCGCACCCAAGGCGGTGATCGCGCACTCCATTGTCCGGGGCCCCGGAGGGCGGCACTTGACCTCAAGTTCGGTTGAGGTTGCACGATCGCCGTATGACGATCACCGAGGAACGCACACGTAGGACGACGGCTGCGTACGACTATGCGGATCTGCCCGCGCTGATGGGCAGGATGACCGGCGACGAGAAGCACGGGCCTGCGGCGACCTCCACCCTGGACGTGCTGTGGGTGCTCTACGACCGTGTTCTGCGCGTCTCGCCGGAGCGGATGGACGACCGGGACCGGGACAGGTTCCTCCTGTCGAAGGGGCACGGGCCGATGGCGTACTACGCCGTGCTGGCCGCCAAGGGCTTCCTGCCGGTGGGGTGGCTGACCGGGTTCGGCTCGTACGACTCGCCGCTCGGCCATCACCCCGACCGAACGCTGGTACCGGGTGTCGAGATCGGCAGCGGATCGCTGGGGCACGGGCTGCCGATCGCGGTCGGAACGGCGCTGGGGCTGCGCGCGCAGGGACTCGACGGGCCGGCCGTGTGGGCGCTGATCGGGGACGCCGAGCTGGACGAGGGCAGCAACCACGAGGCGATCGCGTTCGCCGGTCCGGCCGGGCTGGACCGGCTGCACACCGTCGTCGTGGACAACTCCTCCGCCAGTCACGCCCGGCCCGGCGGGATCGCCGCACGCTTCGAGGCGGCGGGCTGGTCCGCGCTCACGGTCGACGGCCGTGACCACGAGGCGCTGCACACCGCGTTCACCGCGCCGCATCCGGGGCGGCCGCACGTGGTGGTGGCCCGGGTCGAACCGAAGTACGCGTGAGCTTCTCCCTTCCTGCTTCCTCTTCCGGCTTCCCCTTCTGAAAGGACCCCCTTCCGTGGAAACCATGCGTGACCGATTCGCTCCCGTCGTCACCCGGCTGCTGGACGAGGACCCCCGGGTCGCCGTCGTCCTCGCCGAGATCGGCACGGACGCCTTCACCGAAGCCGTCCGCCGGCATCCGGAGCGGGTCGTCAACGTCGGCATCCGGGAACAGCTCCTGGTGGGAGCCGCCGCCGGGATGGCACTCACCGGCCTGCGGCCCCTCGTGCACACGTTCGCCAGCTTCCTCGTCGAGCGACCGTTCGAGCAGGTCAAGCTGGACCTCGGCCATCAGGACGCGGGCGCGGTGCTGGTGAGCGCCGCCGCCTCCTTCGACTGGCCGGCCGGCGGCTACACACACATGGCGCCGGGCGACGTGGCGCTGCTGGACACCCTGGACGGCTGGACCGTGCACGTGCCGGGGCATCCGGACGAGGCCGAAACCCTGGTGCGGCACGCGGTGGCCGCCGGGGACGACAAGGTGTACGTGCGGCTGTCCCTGCAGGCCAACGCGCACCCGCTGCCGGTGGACGGCGAGCGGTTCCGCACCGTCCGCGAGGGCCGCGCGGGTGTGGTGGTCGCCGTCGGTCCCGTGCTGGACGCGGTGCTCGCGGCCACGGAGGGGCTCGACGTCACCGTCCTGTACGCCACCACGGTCCGGCCCTTCGACGCGGCCGCCCTGCGCCGGGCCGCCGAGACCGCCGGGACGGATGTCGTCCTGGTCGAACCGTATCTGGCGGGCACGTCGGTGGCGGCGGCGAACGACGCGTTGTCCGACGTGCCGCACCGGGTACTGGGGCTGGGCGTGGGCCGGCGGGAGCTGCGACGCTACGGGCGGCTCGAGGAGCATGTCGCCGCGCACGGTCTCGACGCCCGCTCGCTGCGGGAGCGCATCGGAGCGTTCACGGCGACCGGAGCCTCACTCCGGCCTCGGTCGCCGTCCACGGTCCCGGATCGTGCCATGGCCCACTGACAACGCCCCGGGGGTTCAGTGCCCGGACGGCCGGCCCAGCCGGGGATACGCTTCGAGCAGCCGGGGCGGGGCCGCCTGGCGCCAGGAGTCGGCGAGGATGTCGTGCAGTTCGCCCTCGTCCTCCAGGGCGGCGAGACGGACCCGGACCCAGGCGAACTGCGCCTCGTGGCCCGCGATCCAGAACTTCTCCGGCTCGGCGAGGGCCAGTTCGTCGCGCTCCTCCTTGGGACAGCGCACGGCGATGGACGTCTCGTCCTCGGGCAGGGTGACGAACATCTTCCCCGCCACCCGGAACGTGGGCATGCTCCAGGCCACTTTCTCCGTCGTGTCCGGCAGGGACAGCGCGATCCGTCGTACGTCTTCGGCATCCGGCATGGCAGGCACCGTAGCGGCTGCCACTGACATTGACAGGGGCAGGCAGGTTCTGGTGGACGTGGCGAAGAGGCAGCCCGGGGCCTCCTTGCCGCTCTGTAGACCCGCCACATGCCGCTCGGCGCCACGCTCATCATCAGTACGGCCACCGTGAGCCCACCGAGGAGCGCGGCGGCCGGGACGGCAAGAGCCTGCTCCGCGCGTGAGGTGTCTGCTTGTACCGAGTGCGCTTTCTCTTCACGTCACTTGGTCTGTAAGGGCGTTGACGTGAGCGGCAGGCCGCGATGCACGGCAGGGAAAGCGCCACGGTCCACCGGCCGTCCCACGGGACGACCTGGCCGAACGACGCTTCGGCCGGGCCCTACGCCTCGCCGGCGGCCTCGCCGAGTGCGTGCAGGACCGGGCGGATCAACGGGTGTTCCTCGGCTCCCCGGCGTACGGCGGCGAAGACCCGGCGGGTCGGCGCGACACCGTCGACCGGGCGGACGACCACGCCGGTCAGGTCCATGCCCCGCAGCGCCGAACGGGGGACCAGCGCGACGCCCACGTCCGCCGAGGCCAGGGCCACCACCGCGCGGAAGTCGTCCGAGGAGTGCTCGAGCAGGGGCTGGAATCCGGCGTTCTCGCAGGCCAGGACGACGACATCATGGCAGGGGTTGCCGGGGTACGGGCCGATCCACGGGTCCTTGGCCAGCTCGGCGAGTGCTACCTCCGCGGTGTCGGCCAGCCGATGGGTGACGGGGACGACCGCGTCGAAGGGCTCCGCGTACAGCGGTACGTAGGACAGGCGGGGGTCGTCGGCGGGCGGCGCCCCGCGGTACTCGACGGCCACGGCGACGTCGACCTGCCGGTCCAGCAGCATCGGCAGGCTGGCATCGCCCTCGGCGTCCTGGACGCGGATGCGGATACCGGGCGCCGTCGCGGCGAGGCGGACCACCGCGGGGGCGACGACCTGGGCGATCCCGGTCGCGAAGGAGGCGACGGTGACGGTGCCGGCCTCGCCCGAACCGTACGCGGCGAGTTCGGCCGCGGCCCGCTCCAGCTGGGCGAGGACCACGTTGGTGTGGCCGAGCAGGATCTCGCCGGCCGGCGTCAGCCGTACGCCCTTGGCGCCGCGCTCCACCAGCCGGTGGCCGGTCTCCTGCTCCAGCGCGGTGAGCTGCTGGGACACCGCCGACGGGGTCAGGTACAGCGCGGCGGCCGCCGCCGTGACCGTGCGGTGGTCGGCCACCGCGCGAAGGATGTGGAGCCGCCGTGCCTCGATCATGGAATCGATTCTCTCAAACGCCGCCGCGCGCCCCGCCCGGACAACCCGTGCGCGGGCAGGGCGCATCAGGCCCCGCTCAGGCGTCGAGCTCCGCCCGTGCCGCCACGAAGGCGTCCACCGCGCGGTTCACGTCCTCGGTGGAGTGAGCGGCGGACAGCTGGACGCGGATCCGGGCCTGTCCCTCGGGCACCACGGGGTAGGAGAAACCGATCACGTACACACCGCGCTCCAGCAGCAGCTCCGCGAGGCGCCCCGCGCGGGACGCGTCGCCGATCATCACCGGGGCGATGGGGTGGTCGCCGGGGAGGATGTCGAAGCCCTCCTCGGTCATCCGGCGGCGGAACAGGGCGGTGTTCTCGCCCAGCCGGACCCGCAGGTCGTCGGCGGACTCCAGCAGGTCGAGAACCTTGAGCGAGGCCGCGGCGATCACCGGGGCAAGGGTGTTCGAGAACAGGTAAGGCCGGGAGCGCTGGCGCAGCAGGGCGACGATCTCCGCGCGGGCGGCGACATAGCCGCCGGAGGCGCCGCCGAGCGCCTTGCCGAGGGTGCCGGTGAGGATGTCGACGCGGTCCATGACGCCGTGCAGTTCGGGCGTGCCGCGCCCGCCGGGTCCGACGAAGCCCACGGCGTGCGAGTCGTCGACCATGACCATGGCGTCGTGGCGGTCGGCGAGGTCGCAGATCTCGGCCAGCGGCGCGACATGGCCGTCCATGGAGAAGACGCCGTCGGTGACGATCAGCTTGCGCCGCGCCCCGCCCTCGGTGGCCTCCTTCAGCTGGCGTTCCAGGTCGGCCATGTCGCGGTTGGCGTAGCGGAAGCGGCGGGCCTTGGACAGCCGGATGCCGTCGATGATCGACGCGTGGTTCAGCGCGTCGGAGATCACCGCGTCCTGTCCGTCGAGCAGTGTCTCGAACACGCCTCCGTTGGCGTCGAAGCAGGACGAGTAGAGGATCGTGTCCTCCTGGCCGAGGAACGCCGACAGCCGCGCCTCCAACTCCTTGTGGACCTCCTGCGTACCGCAGATGAAGCGCACCGAGGCCATGCCGTAGCCCCAGCGGTCGAGGGCCTCGTGGGCGGCGGCGAGCACCTCGGGGTGGTCGGCGAGGCCGAGGTAGTTGTTGGCGCAGAAGTTGAGGACCTCACCGGGCCGGCCGCCTGCGGTGACGTTCACGGTGGCGGACTGCGGGGTGCCGATCACGCGCTCGGGCTTGTGCAGTCCGGCGGCGCGGATCTCGTCGAGGGTGGTGCGGAGGTCGTCGCGCGCGGAGTCGAACATGGAGAAGCTCCTGAAGGTGCTCGCGGAAGAGCGGAAGAGAGGAGGGGCTGAGGAGGTGGCAACGGTGGTGCCGGGAAGGGCGCCGAGGAGGGCTACGCCGTCCAGTCGAGGATGATTTTCCCGCTGCGGCCGCTCGCCGCGTCCTCGAAGGCCCTCTCGAAGTCGCGGTGGGAGTACCGGCCGGTGATCACGGGGGCGAGGTCCAGGCCGCCTTCGAGCAGCACCGACATGGCGTACCAGGTCTCGAACATCTCACGACCGTAGATGCCCTTGAGGGTGATCATCGAGGTGACGATCCGGGACCAGTCGACCGGGAACTCCTCGGCCGGCAGGCCGAGCATCGCGATCCGGCCGCCGTGGGTCATGTTGGCGATCATGTCGCGCAGCGCTTCGGGGCGGCCGGACATCTCGAGGCCGATGTCGAAGCCCTCGCGCAGGCCGAGGATGTGCTGCCCGTCGGCGATCGCCGCGTCCCGCGCGTTCAGCGCCAGGCTCACGCCGATCTTGCGGGCGAGTTCCAGCCGCTCCTCGCTGACGTCGGTGATCATGACGTGGCGGGCGCCGGCGTGCCGGGCCACCGCGGCGGCCATCAGGCCGATCGGTCCGGCACCGGTGATCAGGACGTCCTCGCCGACGAGCGGGAAGGACAGGGCGGTGTGCACGGCGTTGCCGAACGGGTCGAAGATCGCGGCGACGTCGAGGTCGACGGGGACGCGGTGCACCCAGACGTTGGCCGCGGGCAGGGTGACGTACTCGGCGAACGCGCCGTCGCGGCCGACGCCGAGACCGACGGTGGCGCGGCACAGGTGCCGTCGTCCGGCCTGGCAGTTGCGGCACTTGCCGCACACCAGGTGGCCCTCGCCGCTGACCCGGTCACCGGTCTTGATCTCACTGACGTCCCGGCCTGTCCCGACGACCTCGCCGACGAACTCGTGCCCGAGGATCAGCGGGGTGCTGATCGCCTGCCGTGCCCAGCCGTCCCAGGCGCGGATGTGCAGGTCGGTGCCGCAGATACCGGTGCGCAGCACCTTGATGAGCACGTCGCCGGGGCCGACGGCCGGCTCCGGGACGTCCGCGAGCCACAGCCCGGGTTCGGCCTTGTCCTTGACGAGCGCCTTCAACGCCACGGCTCCTCGGGGTGAGTCCCGGTCCCGGGCATGCCGGAGCAGCCCTGGCCGGGAACGGGGTGGGATCGCACTGCAATCTGCCGTACGCCACCATCACCGGTCCATCGAGGATTTCTTAAGCGCGGCCACAGCTTTCCTTCACGCCGTCACCCCATCGGCGGCGGCACTCGGGCTCCGCGGGTTCAGAACGGCAGTCCCTCGGTCTCCCCGCGTTCGAGCCGTACGACGAGATGCGCGGCCTGTTCCTTGATGGCCGCGAGTCCTTCCTGCCCCCAGGCCCGCGGCCGGGTGTCGGAGACGGACACGGTGCCCAGCACCATGCCCGTGCTGTCGATGAGCGGGGCACCCAGATAGGAGCGCACCCCGAACTCGTCCACGACCGGGTTGCCCGCGAACCGGGGATAGTCGCTCACGTCTCCCAGGACCAGCGCCTTGCGGCGGACCGCCACATGGGGGCAGAAGCCGTGGTCACGGGGCAGCGACCGGCCCAGCAGTGCGCCGGTGCCGTCGCCGCGGACGACGGGCGCGACCGCCGGCGTGTACAGACCGGCGAAGAACTGCCTCCCCTCCCCCAGGAAGTTGACCATGGCGTACGCCGCCCCCGTGAGCTCGGAGAGGCCGTACGCGAAGGCGTCGAGTGTGGGCTCGGGGCGCTCGCCCAGTCCCAGCCGGCGCAGCCGCTCGGTGCGGGCCGGGGCCTCCTTGTCCTCGGGGGTGAGCAACAGACGACCGGCCGGACGCGGCGGGTCGTAGCTCATGGGCGGGCTCCCTGGATGTGGGCACATGTCATATACGGGCTCCGGGTTGGTGTGTGGGGATCACATGTGGGCGCCGTACCCCGTCGCGGGGGCCGGGGCGTGGGCGATGAGGTGACGGACCAGGGTCAGCAGGGTCTGGACGCCCGAGCTGGAGATCCGGGCGTCGCAGCACACGACGGGGATCTCGTCCGGCAGGTCCAGGGCGGCGCGTACCTCCTGGGGGTCGTAGCGGAAGGCGCCGTCGAACTCGTTGACGGCGATGATGAAGCCGAGGCCGCGTTGCTCGAAGAAGTCGACGGCGGCGAAGCACTCCTCCAGGCGTCGGGTGTCGGCGATGATGACCGCGCCGAGGGCGCCTTCGCAGAGTTCGTCCCACATGAACCAGAACCGTTCCTGGCCCGGTGTGCCGAACAGGTACAGCACATGGTGCTGGTCCAGGGTGATGCGGCCGAAGTCCATCGCCACGGTCGTCTCGACCTTGCTCTCGATGCCGTCGAGCCGGTCGGTGGCGGCGCTGACCGTGGTGAGCAGTTCCTCCGTACTGAGCGGCGCGATCTCGCTGACCGCGCCGACGAAGGTGGTCTTGCCCACGCCGAACCCGCCCGCCACGAGGATCTTGAGTGCGGTGGGGAACACGTCGGCGCGGGCGCCGTGGTCAGAGCTGTCGTCGTAGTCCATCGAGCACTGCCTCCAGAAGGGCCCGGTCCGTCGGGTTGTGGTCGAACACGGGGGGCTTGGTGGTGAGGCCTCCGCTGTCGACGAGGTCCGCCAGCAGCACCTTGGTGACGGCCAGCGGCAACTTGAGGTGGGCGGCCACCTCGGCGACCGGCAGGGGCGCGCGGCACAGTTCGAGTGCCTGCGCGTGCTCGGGGCCGAGGTAGCCGAAGGGGGTGGCCCCGGTGGCCATCACCTGTGACATCAGGTCGAGTTCGACGGTGGGGCGGGTGCGGCCGTCGCTGACGGTGAAGGGGCGCACCAGCCGCCCGGCCGCGTCGTCCAGCCAGGGGCCGTCACCGGCCGCCGCCACGTTCAAGGCCTCATCGCCGGCGGTTCGACGGCGGGCTGCCGGGGTGCGGTCACCAGGTACGGCCGCACGCTCTTGACCAGCATGGCCATCTCGTAGCCGAGCACCGCCGCGTCGGCCTCGCGGCCGGCCAGCACCGCGAGGCAGGTGCCGGAACCGGCGGTGGAGACGAACAGCAGCATCGAGTCGAGCTCGACGACGACCTGGCGTACGTCGCCGCCCGCGCCGAAACGGACGCCGGCGCTGCGACCCAGGGAGTAGAGGCCGGAGGCCAGGGCCGCCATGTGGTCGGCGCTGTCCGCGTCGAGGCCGTGCACGGACTTCACCAGCCCGTCACAGGAGAGCAGCACGGCGCTGGAGGTGTGCGGCACCCGTTGCACGAGGCCGCTCATCAGCCAGTCGAGATCGGAAACGTGGGCGGTCGGCGCATCGCTCGCCATGGTGGATCGACTCCTTGGGGTACGAAGGTCTGCGGAAGCGCTGGGGACGGGCGGGGAGGCGGGGGCCCGGTAGGGGGTGGAGTATGCGGGCGTGCTCATCCGGCGGGTGCGCTCCCGTCGTGCCGTGCGGTGGGGTGGTCGGTGCGGGGCGCGGGCACGCCGTCGTGGTCGCCGCGCGTCTCCTGGGATGCCGTATGCGGGGGACGCGCGTCGGCGGTGTGGGGCTCCACGATGGGGGACTCCATCGCGTGAGCCTTGATCGTGTGGCGCGGGTCCATGAGGTGGGCGTCCGCATAGGGGGCGTCCGTGGGGCGGGCGTCCATGGGTCGGGCGTCCATGGGGCGGGCGTCCATGGGGCGGGCGTCCATGGGGCGGGCGGTGGGACTGGGGCGCTCGTCCATGGGTGACGACGGCAGCATGGACACGGACGCCATGTGGTCACCCGGCATGTGGTCACCCAGGATGTATTCGTCGGCCGTGTCACCACGCCCCATGTCGTCACGCCCCATGTCGTCACGCCTCATGTCGCCATGCCTCATGTCGCCATGCCTCATGTCGTCGGGGGCCAGGTCGTTACGGTCCAGGTCGTCGCTGCCCATGTGGCCCGTTTCCAGGTGTTGTTGGGTTTCGGCGAGGCTGACGCCCCGCCGGAAGGCCGCCATCAGGTGGGGGTCGTGCCCGACGACGTGCTCGGTGTCCTGACGCGGCGTGGGACCGTCGCGGAGTTGGGGCACCAAGTGTTCCTGGGCGCGGCGGCGGGGCAGTTGGGGCCTGCCCATGGTGCCGCGCACGGTGGGGCTGCGGGGGGTGAGGGGTGCGGTCCCGATCCCGCTCTCTTCGAGGGTCTGCCGGTCGTCCGGGGTGACGCCGGGCACGGCCTCCGCCGGATTGGGCCGCACCGCGCGGGCGCCACGCAGCGGCAGGGGCGGCGCCACGCCGTCGGGGCTCGTCGGGGCCGGGGCGTCGGCCTGGTCGTGGCGCCGCGCCTCCGGTACGACGGGGGACGACGCCGGGGGGAGGGACACCCCGCTCCCGGGCCCCGGCAGCGAGCCGGATCCGGTCTGCTGCGCGACGCCCGTCCTCGCATCGGGTGCCGTCCGCGTGTCGGGTCGGGTCTGCGGGCCGGGGCCGGCGTACGGATCGGTGCCTGCCTGCGGTTCTTGCGGCCACGGTCCGTTCCCGTGCCCGGCGGGACCGGGCAGCGGGATGCTCCCGGGCGCGGGTACGGCATGCGCGGGCCGGTGCGTCGGCCCGCCGGCGCCCTCCGGGCCCGGTCCCGCGTCGCCCTCGGCCGGCCGGCCCTCGCCGGCGCCCGGTCCCGAGGACCACGGCTCGGCACCGAGCAGCGCCTGCGGCACCACGAGCACGGCCTGGACCCCGCCGTAGATGTTGTTCTGGAGCCGGACCTGGATGCCGTGCCGCCGCGCGAGCTGCGAGACCACGTACAGACCGATGCGCCCGTCGGCCAGCAGGCTGGCGACATTGACCTGGTCCGGGTCGGCGAGCAGGGCGTTCATCCGTTCCTGCTCGCCCACGGGCATGCCGAGCCCGCGGTCCTCGACCTCGACGGCGAGCCCGGAGGTGACGAGTCCGGCGCGCAGCAGCACCTGGGTGTGCGGCGCGGAGTACAGCGTGGCGTTCTCGACGAGTTCGGCGAGCAGGTGGATGACGTCGGCGACGGCGTGCCCGCGCAGGGTGCCGTCGATCGGCGGCACCAGCTTGACCCGTGAGTACTGCTCGACCTCGGCGATGGCCGAGCGCAGCACCTCGGTCACGGGGACCGGGTTGCTCCACTGCCGCCGGGAGACGGCCCCGCCGAGCACGGCGAGGTTCTCGGCGTGGCGACGGATGCGGGTGGCGAGATGGTCGACGTGGAAGAGACCCTTGAGCAGGTCGGGATCCTCGATCTCGTTCTCCATCTCGTCGAGGATGGAGATCTCGCGGTGCACCAGGGACTGCAGACGCCGGGCCAGGTTGACGAACACCTCGAGCTTCTGCTCGCTGCCCGCCTGGCTGGAGAGCCGGGACGCCTGGACGACGGCGGTGACGGCGCAGTCATGGACCCGGGACAGGTCGGCGGCGAGCCGGTCGAAGTCGTCGGCGTCCTTGGGGGCCCCGCCCGGCTGCGTGCGCGGTGGCGGGCCGTCGCCACGGCGCAGGGTGTCCACGAGGGCGCGCAGGTCGGCCTCGCGCCGGGCCGTGCTCCGGCGCAGGCCCTCGACGCGGTCGTGCACGGACCGGGCCGCACGGTCGGCGGCCACGGCGGCGATGACGATGCCGGCGAGGGTCACCGACACCGCGCCACCGAGCACACCCCACAGGGTCGCGCCCGGCCGTACGCCGGTGGAGCGGACGATGAACAGCACGGCAGCGCTGGCGCTGAGGGCGACCGCCACGGGCGGCAGGACGGCGAGCCGGAGCAACTGGGGCCGTATCTGCGCCTCGGGGTGCGCGGGGGCGGGCCGGGCGGGCGGGCGTCCGTGCCGTCCGCCCTCCCGCCGGTCGGTACGGGAGGGCGGACCGGCGGGAGCGCGGAGATCGGGCATGGGTGTCCTCGAACTGGTCCGTCGGTCCTGGGTGCCGGGGGAACGCGTGGTGCCACGGCCGCCGGGCACGTGGGACCGGTTCCGTGCTCCGCGCGGCTCGCCGCCGCGCGCGGCAGGCGGCCGCCCGTTGTCGGTACCGGCGCGCGGGCCTGCCGACGGCCCGCCCGGGGCAGCCGCGGCTGCCTGCGACCCGCTGGTCACGCCCGGCACACCGGTCACGCCCGAGGCGCCGGCCGGGCCCGAGCGGCGGGGTGTGTCGCCCCGTCCTCTCCCTCGTCCGCCTTCTGCCTGCACGTACCGGTCCCCGCTCCCTGATCCGATCTGATGGGCGCGACCCCGTGGCGCGGTGCGCCGAGCGACGGGTGTCGTCGTGGTGTCGCCGTACCGGTCGGGGGCGCCTCGGAAGGCCGAGGGCGTCGGCCATGCGTCGCCCGACCGACACTCACCGTAGTCACCACCGCATCACGTGCGGTGGTCAGTTGACAAACTCACCCGGACAGCGTCCCGCTCTGGTATGAGGCTTCGTACGACAGACCGATAAAACCGTCTCCCTTTCCTCAAAGGTCAGTCACCACTCGATCCGACCTGGTCAGAGACGGTCACCGGAAAACATTGAGGGCCGGGGAGCCCAAAGCTCCCCGGCCCTCGTTCTTCCGCTCGGCCGCCCTACCGAAGGGCCCCTCGGAAGCCCTCCACGCCCTGCGCACCCCTCGCGAAAATATCACTCACCGTAGCGATCAAGGCCAAGGCTCATTCCTCCCCCACCAGGTTCAGGCCTTCGCGGGAGGAGCCCGTGACGGGGTCGGGCAGGGGCCACTTGTGGCTCGGGACGTGTCCCACGCCCCGCCACCACGGTTCGGCCGGCAGTTCCCCGGCGGGCTCGAACGGCAGGCCCGGAACGGGGAAGGCGGCGGGCTGCCCGACCGCGTCGGCCGCGGCCATCGTCCACTCGCCGGGCTCCGCCCACGGGTGCGGTGCCAGGTTGAAGGTGCCCCAGTGGATCGGCAGGAAGACCCCGCCCGGCCGGCCCTGCTGGAGGTCGAGATGGGCCTGGAGACCCTCTGCGGGGTTCATGTGGATCTCCGGCCAGGAGCCGGGTCCCGGAATCGGGTCCGACTGCCCTTCGGGCCAGAAGTCCGAGTACGCGCCGATCTGGATCATCGTCGCGTCGAAGGGGCCGTGGGTGGCGCCGATGTCCTTGAAACCGTCGAAGTAGCCGGTGTCACCGCTGTGGTAGACGCGGTGCTCCTCGCCCGCGACGGCCCAGGAGGCCCACAGGGTGTGCTGGGTGTTGCGCAGGCCCCGGCCGCAGAAGTGGCGGGCCGGGGTGGCGGTGAGGGTGAGTCCGCCGACCCCGGTCGCCTCGTGCCAGTCCAGTTCGCGCAGCCGGCCGGCGGACACGCCCCAGTGCTCGAGATGGGCGCCCACGCCGAGCGGCACGGCGAACAGCGTGTCCGTGCCGGCGAGCGCCTTGATGGTGGGCAGGTCCAGGTGGTCGTAGTGGTCGTGCGAGATCACGACGACGTCGACCGGGCCGAGCGCGGCCAGCGGCAGGGGTACCGGGTGCAGCCGCTTCGGACCGGCGAAGGGGAACGGGGAGCAGCGCTCGCCCCACACGGGGTCGAACAGCACCCGCCGCCCGTCGATCTCCACGAGCACACTGGAATGGCCCATCCAGGTCAGGCGCAGTCCGGAGGCAGGCGGGCGGGCCAGGTCGGCGAGGGTGGTGGCGTGCACCGGCAGGGTGCCGTACGGGGCACGGCGGGACCGGGTGTCCTTGTCGAAGTAGGTCTTCGCCAGGTCCCGGGAGGAGCCCGGGGGCCGGAGCCGGGTGGGGCCTTTGGGGTTCTGGAACACGCCGTCCCGGTAGTGCGGGGACCTGCGGATGCGCGCCATGCGCTCACCGGTGGGGTCCGCGCCGAAGGCCGCGGGCCGTAGCGCACGGAGCCCGGAGCTCTGGGAACGGGTACCGGCCACATTGCCTCCAAGTGGAGTCGGTCAGACATTCCATTATGTGGGGCCGGTCCGGCCCCGGGACGTCTCACCGGCCGGAAAGCGCCCCCGGGACGCGCACGTCGTCCACCGCCCCGGCACCTGACTGGCGTGACAGCGTGACAGCGTGACCAGGACGCGGTTGAGCGGGGCGGCGCGGCGGTAGGGATCTCCGACGTGGCGGCGGCGCTCGGGGTGAGCACCACACGCGTGCTCCATCACTTCTCGACGAAGGAAAAGCTGGTGGCGCCGCCTTCGCCCACGCGGCCGCGGCCGCGGCCGATCCGGCACGGCCGCGCAAGCTGCCCGGCCGCCCGCAGCCGGCGCTGCGCCGGCTGCGGATCGGGGACCGTGCGGCGGCGCTGCGCGACCCGGTACCACGGGAAATCGCCCGGCACCTCGACCGGTGGTGGAAGGCGGTGCTCACCGAGGCCGGCACGGAGGACGTGGCCGCAGGCGAGTTCCGGTGTCCGGATCCCACCGGTACGGTCCTGCGTGCGCGCGCCCTGTTCGAGGAGCCCTCGGTGCAGTTGACGTCCTCCGCAGGCGCCGTACCGCGGGCGCGCGCCTGGGTCAACGAGGCGCCGGCCCGGGAGTTGGGGCAGGAGGAGCCGGCCGGGCGGGCCCGCTGAACCGTGAACGCCCCGGGCGCGGGCCGTGCCCGCACCCGCTCCCTCCCCTCCCGCCTTCGTGCCCTCGCGCCCCCGCGCCCCGCGTCATGCGACCGAGGCGATGCGCTCCTTGATGTCGTCCGGGGACAGCGTGCCCTTCGCCGTCACGTGGTCCCCCGACGACTCCCCGCGCAGCCTGCGCCCTATCCACGGCACCAGGTACTCGCGTGCCCAGTGGACATTGTCCCGCCGGACGTCGAGGCTGCCGCGCGGCGGCAGTGGGGGCCAGGCCTGTTCCGGGTCGGCGGGGATGTCCAGGCCGAGGGCCTGTCCCGCGCGGAGCGCCACGCGGGTGTGCCCCTCGGGTGACAGGTGCAGCCGGTCGGTGTCCCAGGCCCTGCGGTCCTGGATGCTCCTGAGGGACCAGAGGTCGAGCACCGGACAGCCGTACCGGTCGGCGACGGCCCGCACATGCCCGTTGTAGGTGGCGATCTTGCCGCGCAGATGCCTGAGCAGGGGCACACCACGGGTGTCGAACCCGGTCGTCACCAGAACTGTGCCGGAGACCGCCGCGAGCGCGGCGATCGCCCGCTCGAAACGCTCGGCCACCTCGTCCGGGTCGCTGCCGGGGCGCAGGATGTCGTTGCCGCCCGCACAGAACGAAACCAGTGCGGGGGCCAGTTCGACGGCCTGCGGAAGCTGGTCGGCCATGATCTGGTCGAGCAGTTTTCCGCGCACCGCGAGATTTGTGTACCGGAAGTCGCCTTCGGGACGCCGGTCGGCGAGTAGTACCGCGAATCGGTCGGCCCAGCCGACGAACGCCCCGTCGGGGCCGGGGTCGCCGACGCCCTCGGTGAAGCTGTCCCCCACCGCCACGTACGACCCGATCACTGCCTTGCCGTCATTCTTCGAATCGTCTGCCACAACCGGACATGATTCACCTTCGAATGTGACCTACGCGACCGTAGGAAGGCATTGACGGGCGGTGAGATAAGCCACTCGCGAAGCATTGGCCCATCCGGAATAGCCCTCCGGGCGGGGGCGTTGACCGCGAGCGACGTGACGCACGGAACACTCCCGGCGCTCCCGGCACTCCCTCGCTCGAACACACCGCACGTACCGCACGCACCGAAGGCCGGACCCGGGGATCGGGGTCCGGCCTTCGGTGGCGCGTCAGGCAGGTTGCCTCGGGGGTCAGCCGATGGAGACGCCCTTGCCGCGGAGGTAGGAGACCGGGTCCACGTCCGAGCCGTAGCCCGGCGCGGTGCGGATCTCGAAGTGCAGGTGCGGGCCGGTCGAGTTGCCGGTGGAGCCCGAGAGGCCGACCTGCTGGCCGCCGCTCACGGTCTGGCCGGCGGAGACGGACAGCGAGGACAGGTGGGCGTACTGGGCGTAGTGGCCGTCGTTCAGCTTGATGACGACCTGGTTGCCGTACGAGCCGGCCCAGCCGGCGGAGACGACGGTGCCCGCGCCCACGGCCTTCAGGGAGGTGCCGGTCGGAACGGCGAAGTCGACACCGGTGTGGTAGCCGCTGGACCACATGCTGCCGGCCACCTTGTAGGCGGTGCCGAAGCTGCCGCCGGGCACCGGCGAGCTGTAACCGGAGGTGGTCGCGGCCTGGTTCGCGGTGGTCGAGCCGGAGGAGGACTTCGGTGCGGACCGCTCGGAGGCCTCCCCGGCCGTCGACGGCTTCGCCACGGAGGACGGAGCAGATGAAGGGGAGGAAGAGGGCTTCTCGGAAGAAGAGGACTTCTTCGGCGTGCCGGTCGCGGCGGCCTTGCCGTCGATCGAGAGCTTCAGACCGGGGTGGATGAGCGACGGGTCGCCGCCCACGGCCTCGCGGTTGTCGGAGTAGAGCTGCTTCCAGCCGCCGTCGACGTTCTCGGACTCGGCGATCTTCGCCAGGTAGTCGCCGCCCTTCACGATGTACGTGCGGGCGTCGCCGTTCTTGTTGCCGTCGGCCTTCACGCCGCCAGACGCCTTACCGGCGACGGAATACGACTGGACGGCCTTTTCCGGGGCGGTCTGCGAAGTGGCGGCGTTCGCTCCGGTGGCGCCGAGAAGCGGCAGGGCGAGTACGGCGCCACCGGTTCCGGCGACGGCGATGGAACGGGTCAAACGAAAAGCGCTGGGACGGCGGTGCTTACCCTTTGCGGACATGACGAATTCCTCTCCGGCGCCTACGAGGTGAGCTGTCGGGTGCGGACTGGAGATGCCCGGCCGCGCCGAAAGCGCGACTTAACCCCAAGCCGTTCCGGAGACCGGAACAGGCAGTCGTACCTGTGGGTCCCCCGCTCCTGCCATACGCGGGTCAGAGTGTGGAGGCTCCGGACAGCGGCAGGATTAGGCGTCCGTCCGGATCGATGGCGAACGTAGGCGATAGAGAAGCAAAGGGACAAGCGCGATCTTCCGAGCGAAGGCGCTTTTTCGTGATCCATTGACCTGAAAGCCGTCACCCAGAGTCGCCCCGGTATTTCGGCATCCCCCGAATCCCCTCGCGAAATACCGGAATTACGTGGACATGGCGACAGCACATCGTCACCTCTATGACGATGCTCACCATCCCATTCCCATCCCCCTTTCTATCGGGGCATGTTATGGCGAAGCTCCCCAAAGGGGCAGAATGCGCGAATAGGGAAATAGTGGACGATTCGGATGGATCGGGCCGGGGTCCGGCACGGGTCCGTCCGCGCCGGCGGCTCCACACCGGCAGCTCCACCGGGACAGCCCCGTCCCCGCTCCGACGGCCCCACCGCCAACTCATCGCCCCTGCCGGGCATGTCGTATCGTCGGGTGACACCCGCCGACGCCGACGCGCCGGCGGCGCAGAGTGGGAGAGGGGCCCCCGTGACGCAGCAGATCCCGTCGACCGAACCCGAGCTCACCGGTGTGCGCAATTTCCGTGATGTGGGCGGCCTGCCGACCGTCGACGGCCGCCGGGTGCGGCACGGGGTGCTGTTCCGCAGCGGCCACCTCGCGCACGCCACCGAGAAGGACGCCGCCTTCCTGTCCTCCCTGGGACTGCACACCGTCTTCGACTTCCGCAACGCGGCCGACCACAAGCTGGACGGGCGGGACATCGAACTGCCCGGCGTGCGCAATGTGAATCTGCCGCTGAGCGACCCGGCCGACGGCGCCGAGTTCTGGAGGATGGTCCGCGACGGGGACCTGGACCAGCTCCGCTCGATCCTCGCCGGCGACAAGGGGGCGGAGCGGATGATCGCCTCGTACCGCATGACGGTGAGGCAACGCACCGCCGAGCACTCCCGGGTGCTGATCTCGCTCGCCGCGGAGTGTGTGCCCGCGCTGATGCACTGCGCGGCGGGCAAGGACCGCGCGGGCCTGTCGGTGGCGGTGACGCTGCTCGCGCTGGGCGTGGAACGGGACGCGATCTTCGACGACTATCTGAAGTCCGGCGCCGCGCACCGCCGCTACAAAGTGCGCCGCAGCGGCACCTCCACCTCGGCCTACTCCCCCGAGGTCATGGAACTGCTCGACCCTCTGTTCGACGCCCGCGCCGAGTATCTGTCGGCCGCGCTGGAGACGATCGAGGAGACCTGGGGCGGCGTGGACCCCTACCTCGAGCAGGCGCTCGGGCTCACCCCCGAGGACCGGGAGCGGCTGCGCGAACGCATGCTGGACTGAGTGATCCCCCGGTCGAGCAGGTGCTCGACCGGGGGATCACGGGATCGCTCGGCTCCTGCCGTGTCCGTCCGGGGACTACTGCTTCGCGCCCAGCTCGAACAGCAGATAGATGAAGCCCGCGAAGAGGTGCCCCACCACCACGTAGACGAACAGCCTCACCCACAGGGCTCGGGGAAACTTCTCCTCCAGGTCTTTCATGACGCATCTCCTCGGGTGGGGCCCAGGCACAGGGCGGCCGTGGGACTCTGCAGCAGGGTGTGGACGAACAGCAGCTCGACCCCGTCGGGGTCCTCGGCGGCGATACGGTGCGGGGTCAGCGAGTCGAAGTGCGCGCTGTCGCCCGGGGCGAGGCGGTGCAGGGCGTCCCCGAGGCGCAGCCGCAGCCGCCCCTTGAGGACGTACAGCCACTCCTCGCCCGGGTGGACCCGCACGATGTCGCCCTGGGCCCCGTACGGGACCTGGACCCGCAGGGCCTGCATCCCGCGCCCCGGGGAACCGGCCTGCCAGTACGTCCAGCCGCCCGCGGAGGTCGGCTCCATGTCGCCGGCGCACGTCACCGCCTCGCGGGCGGCGGTCGTCTCACCGAGCAGTTCGGAAACCGTCGTACCGTAGATGCGGGCGAGGGAGAGCAGCATCGGCAGCGAGGGCTGGCGCTGTCCGGTCTCCAGCCGGGAGAGATGGGCGGGCGACAGTCCCGCGTCGCGGGCGGCGACCTCCAGTGTCAGGGAGGCCCGGCGCCGGAGGGCGCGCAGCTGCGGGGCGACCGCGGGGAGCGCGGCGGCCGGTTCGACCGACGGCTCGGCCTCGGGGGAGCTCATGACTCCATTCATCCGCTTTCTTGCCTGTGAGGCAAATTCTTTGCCTCACAGGCAAAACCCGGGAACCGGGTGCGGGCGTCGCCGTCTCACCGGTCGGCGACCGCCTGTTTCACCAGTGTCCTGCCGAACTCCCACACCAGACCGCCGTCATGGGCATCGTCCATGACCGCGGTGAAGGCGTCCACGAACCGGTCCACCTCCCGCTCGCCGATGATCAACGGCGGGATCAGCTTGATCACCTCCAGGTGGTCGCCGGAGACCTGGGTGAGGATCCTGTGCTTCCGCAGCAGCGGGACGACCACCATCTGCGCGAAGAGTCCCTTCCGCGCGGCCTGCAGCATGGCCCAGCGGCCGCGCAGCTTCAGCGACCGCGGCCGTCCGAACTCGATGCCGATCATCAGGCCCCGCCCACGGACCTCGGCGAGCAGCTCGTACGTGTCGACGAGGGCCGCGAGCCGGGACCTCAGCAGTTCCCCGGTGGCCCGGACGTTCGCGACGATCTGCTCGTTCTCCATCACCGCCAGCACCGCGAGGCCGGCGGCCATGGCCTGGGCGTTTCCCCCGAAGCTGGCCGAGTGGACCAGCACCCGGTCCATGGACGAGTAGACCTTGCGGAAGATCCAGTCCTTGCCGAGCGTGGCCCCCACCGGCACATAGCCGCCGGAGAGCGCCTTGGCCACGCATACCAGGTCCGGTTCGACCCCTTCCTCGTACTGGTAGGCGTAGAAGTCGCCGGTCCGTCCGAGTCCGGTCTGCACCTCGTCGGCGATCAGCAGCGCCTTGTGCCGGTGCAACAGCTCCTGGGCGGCGGACAGATAGCCGGGCGGGGCCGCGTGCACGCCCTTGCCCTGGATGGGTTCCACGATGAGGGCGGCGACGTCGCCCTTGGCCAACTCCCGCTCCAGCGCGTCCACATCGCCCAGGGGTACGGCCGTGTCGGGCAGCAGCGGGGCGAATCCGTCCCGGAAGCCGGACTCGCCGTTGACGGACAGGGAGCCGGTGGTCAGCCCGTGGAAGGCGTGCGCGCAGTACAGGACGCGGGGCCTGCCGGTGGCGCAGCGGGCGAACTTCAGCGCGGTCTCGACCGCCTCCGTGCCGCTGTTGCCGAAGAACACCCGGTCCAGATGAGGGCTGTGGGTGAGCAGTTTCTCGGCCAGCAGTCCGGGCAGCGGCGGGCAGTCGAAACGGGTGAGATCGGCGAGCGAGGCGTCGAGGACGTCGTGCAGCGCCTTGCGGACCACGGGGTGGTGGCGCCCCAGGCCCATCACCCCGAATCCGGCGAGCATGTCCAGGTGGTCGTTGCCGTCCGCGTCCCAGAAGTGGGCGCCCTCGGCGCGTTCGTAGACCTTGTCGAAGCCGATGGTGTGCAGCATGCGCGGGAGCTGGTGGTTGAGGTGTCTGGTGTGCAGCTCGTAGCGTTCGGCTCCACGCTCGGCCAGCAGCGCGCCGAGGTCGAAGCCCCCGGCCCGCGACGGCTCCGGGGCGGACTCCGCGGTGGTCATGGCTGTTGCTCCCGTTGCTTCTCGGACGGTTCGCCTGGGTACTGCCGCTCCTGGCCCACGGCCAGGCTCGCACCGATCCGGCCGGCTATCTCGACGGGCGTCAGGCCGATGTCCGCCAGCACCTCACCGCGCTTGGCGTGCGCGAGGAACTGCTCCGGAATACCGAACCGCCGTACCGGTACATCGACATCCGCGTCGCCCAGCACCAGCGCCACGGACGAACCCACGCCCGCCGCACGGCTGTTGTCCTCGACGACGGCCACCAGCCGGTGCCGCGCGGACAGTTCGACGAGTTCGGGCGCCACGGGTTTGACCCAGCGCGGGTCGACCACGGTGCACCCGATGCCGCGCGCCTCGAGCAGTTCGGCGGCCTGGAGGCAGACGGGCGCCATGACGCCGACCGACACCAGCAGCACCTCGGGATCGTCGGCGCGGTGCAGCACGTCCGTGCCGCCGATCCGGTCGAGCGCCGGGACGGCCGGGCCCACGGACTCCTTGGGAAACCGCAGCAGCGTCGGCGCGTCGTCGACGGCGACCGCCTCCCGCAACTGGGCACGCAGCTGGTCGGCGTCGCGTGGTGCGGCGATGCGCAGACCGGGCACGACCTGGAGCACCGACATGTCCCACATGCCGTTGTGCGACGGCCCGTCGACGCCGGTGACGCCGGCCCGGTCCAGGACGAAGGTGACCCCGCAGCGGTGCAGGGCCACGTCCATCAGCAGCTGGTCGAAGGCGCGGTTGAGGAAGGTGGCGTACACGGCGACGACCGGGTGCGTGCCGCCCGTCGCCAGTCCCGCCGCGGACACGGCGGCGTGCTGCTCGGCGATGCCGACGTCCCACACCCGGTCCGGGAACCGCTCGGCGAAGGCGCCCAGGCCGACCGGGTGCAGCATGGCGGCGGTGATCGCCACCACGTCCTCGCGTTCCTCACCGATGCGGACGATTTCCTCGCCGAAGGCGGAGGTCCAGGACGGACCGCCGGCCGGTGCGAGCGGCGCGCAGGTGAAGGGGTCCATCACGCCGACGGTGTGGAAGCGGTCCTCCTCGTGGGCGACGGCGGGTTCGTAGCCGCGGCCCTTCTCGGTGAGGCAGTGGACCAGGACGGGCCCGTGGAAGCGTTTGGCGCGGCGCAGGGCGGACTCCACGGCCTTGATGTCGTGGCCGTCGATGGGGCCGACGTACTTCAGGCCCAGGTCCTCGAAGAGCCCCTGGGGGGCGAAGGCGTCCTTGAAGCCCTTCTTCGCGCCGTGCAGCGCCTCGTAGACGGTACCGCCGATCACGGGGGTGCGCTGGAGCACGTGCTTGCCCCAGGCCAGCACCCGTTCGTAGCCGTCGGTGGTGCGCAGGGTCGCGAGGTGGTTGGCGAGGCCACCGATGGTCGGGGCGTAGGAGCGCTCGTTGTCGTTGACGACGATGATCAGCGGGCGGTCCCTGGCGGCGGCGATGTTGTTCAGCGCCTCCCAGGCCATGCCGCCGGTCAGGGCGCCGTCACCGATGACGGCGACGACGTGCCCCTTCTCCCCCTGCACCCGGCGCGCCTTGGCCAGCCCGTCGGCCCAGCCCAGTGCCGTGGAGGCGTGGCTGTTCTCGATGACGTCGTGCTCGGACTCCTCGCGTGAGGGATAGCCGGAGAGGCCGCCCTTGCCGCGCAGCTTGGAAAAGTCCTGACGGCCCGTCAGGAGCTTGTGTACGTAGCTCTGGTGACCCGTGTCCCACAGGATGCGGTCGACGGGTGACTCGAAGACCCGGTGCAGGGCGACGGTGAGCTCCACCACGCCCAGGTTGGGTCCGAGATGACCTCCGGTCCTGGCGACCGCGTGTACCAGGAACTCCCTTATTTCTTCGGACAGTTCACCGAGTTCCGCCTCGGACAGCGCCTTCAGGTCGCGTGGTTGCCTGATGCTCTCCAGTATCGTCACGCTCGGTCCCCTATCGGTCCGTGCCTCGTCTCAACCCACCGTCACTGCCGGCTTTCCGGTGCCGGTCGGTTCGCCGGAGGTCACGCCGTCGGCCTCCATCCGCTCGGCGATCTTCATGGCTTCCTC
>NZ_JBHSPC010000096.1:0-45600 GCF_042656345.1 Streptomyces incanus | reverse complement strand
AAACGACCCATACCACATCAACGAACCCAAGCCCCGGAAGCAACCCGTAAATACGCGACGCCTCCTTACGTAGGCCTGTGAGCTTCCCTCACTGTGCGAGAGGTGCTGACTAGCTGGTCAGGGCGGGTTTGCGGGGTTTCAGGTTCGCTCGTTCGGCCGTTACCTGGTCGGCGTAGCACTTCTCCTCGAACTCGATGGGACTGAGCCAGCCGAGCTTCTCCTGGATGCGGCGACTGTTATAGAAGCCGTCGATGTACTCGAAGAGCGCGAGGTTCGCCTCGGCCCTCGTTGCGAAGGTGCGCCCACCCAGCCCCTCGGTCTTGATCAGCATCCACAGGTTTTCCGCCAGGGCGTTATCGTATGAGTCCCCGACGGAACCCATGGACGCCTGCACTCCCGCTCGCACCAAGCGAGTTGTGAGCTTCACAGACGTGTACTGACCAGGTTCAACCAGTGGTCCGCGTGATGGATCGGTGTGCCGGGGTCGGGCTCGCGGGAGGCGAGGGCGTACTCCAGGGTGGTCAGGACCAGGTCGGCATCCGCGCGGGCGGAGGTCTCCCAGGCCACCGACCCGGCGGGAGAACGCGTCGCGGATCGCGGACAGCCACAGCGGGCCCTCGCCGGTGGGCACCATGGTCAGGTCGGTGACCCACAGCCGGTTCGGCGCGGGCGCGGTGAAGTCGCGCCGGACCAGGTCCGGGGTGGGCATGGCCTTCGGGTCCCGGCGGGTGAAGCCCTTGCGGCGCGGACTGACGCCCGCGAGCTCGGTCTCACGCATCAATCGCTCCACCCTCCCCCGCAAGCGGGGGCACCCCAGCGGCCGACCGCCACGCCTTCGCGCTTGAGGACGGCATGGACGCGGGGCGAGCCATAGATTCCGCCGGAGTCGGTGTGGATCTGCCGGATCCGCCCGGTCGGCACGGCGTCCTGACACGTGCGCGCGCACGGCTCGCGCTCGGCGCGGCGCCGGCGGTAGTAGGTGAAGGAGGCGATGTGCAGTTCCCGCAGGACGCACTCGACTCCCAGGTGCGGATGCTCCTCGAGGAGCGCCGTCACCTGGGTCGGGTCGGGTCGAGTTGCGCCGCGAAAAAAGCCGAGGCGGTGCGCAGGACTTCGTTCGCGCGCTTGAGCTGGGCGTTCTCCTTGCGCAGTGCGGCGAGCTCGGCGCGTTCATCGGTGGTCAGCCGGTCGTCCCGCTTGCCGGCATCGGCCTCGGCCTGCCGGATCCAGCCACGCAGGGCCTCGGGATGTACCCCGAGCTCGATGGCCAGATGCTTGATCTGGGGCTTCGGGGCGGAGGTCCGGTACATCCGCACCGCACGCTCGCGCAACTCCAGCGAGTACTTCCTGGGGGCAGCCATGATCGACGTTCCTCTCATGAGAACCATCTGGCCCTCTGCCAGCATCCTCCGCATCCCGGGGGAACCTCAGCGGACCAGCTCTCGTGGAACCTGGTCAAGGTCGGCTCCCCGCCATGCAGCGGCCCCTATCAGCCAATCTGTATGTGCCTCTCGATCGGGCGCACCGACGCCGCCTCCGCGGAGTCAGCCAGGAGACCAGGTGAACGTGCTGCTGGTAGCGAGCAGAGAGTGATCGCCCGCGATAATTGTGTAGTCGGCCCTGGTAGCGTCGCCAAACGCTTGATCACGGGCGGCCGTGAGGGTTGCCATGGGGGCGAAGAGGGAGAGCGACATGCGTGTGGCCACGTCGGTAGGCGGGGTCCTGTTGGCGGCAGTCCTGGTGGCGGGCTGTAGCGGCGGCAACGGTGACAGCCGCGACCAAGACAAGAACGGGTTCGCTCAGCCGAGCCAAAAGGCGAAGCCGCTCGCTGAGCTGAACGTACCGTCGGCCTACGACCCTGCCAAAGGCTGGGACGCAACCTTGAACTGGGTTCCAGGCGTGGTGCGGACGATTCCCGTGACCGCCGCACCGCGCTCCGGTGTGATCGCCATGCTGCGCGTCGCCTCGAACGGCTACACCGTCGAGGCGAAGGCCGCCGACACCGGCGAGGCCCGCTGGCTCTCCGAACCCTGGAACCCGCCCACGCCGGTCGAGGGTGCGGAGGGGGACGCGGGGTCCGGTGAGTTGGGAGAAATCCCGGATGTGACGGCGGTCGAGCAGGACGGGCGTGAGTACGTGCTTGCGTACGCGCACGGAATGCGGGGCAGAGACTCTCTCCACGAGGGGGCGGAGGTGGTGCGGCTCGCCGTGTACGCCGCCGACGCCTCGGGCACCTCGGTCAAGCCGCTGCGGGAGATCGATGTCCCCGTCTCGACGGACCCCGGTGAGGTGCGTGTGGGATCGACTGGTGGGCGGGTCCTCGTCGTCTGGGGTGGGAATGAGGCCTTTCCCCGCTCGGCTGCGGTGGTGGACGTGGCGACCGGAAAGGTCGACTCGTACGAGAAGCCGGACGGGCTCCTTTCCCAGTGTGCAACGACGGTGGCGTGTTCCAGCACCCGCGTGATGGCAGCCACGCCGGATGGCCCGCTGGTAAGCATGGGTACCGGCGGTTTCGGCATCCCGGGCCATTGGTTCAGCGACGATGTGCGCCCGCACGGCCTCGAAGCGAAGACGGGCATTGTCGGTTCCTGGAATGGCGATGCGTACGGCGTCGCCGACGGCAACCTTCTCGTCGGCTGGTCGACGGGCGGCAAGTTCGGCGCTCCGAACGACCCGCTGTGGTCGGTGCACGATGTGCGAACGGGCAAGCTCCGGGCCAGCATGATCTGTGCGCATGACGTCGCGGACTCCAATGAAGCTCGCGACTACCCCGTGATTACTTCGCCGGACGACCGCTACCTGGCAGCCGGGCCTGTTGTCTTCGATCTGAAGCGAGGCAAGGGCACCTGCCTGGAGGGTGACGGCGACCGCAAGACGATCGCGCTCGCCGCGATCCGCGACGACGGCACGGCCTACGGGGCGGTCCTGGGGAAGTCGGCGGCCAGCGGATCGGAAGCGGTCATTGCCGAGCTGGACCTGACGACCAGCACAGGTGAGCCGAAGGTTCTCGGTGCAGGCGTGCGCGTTCCGTACCTCACCAGCGTGAACGGGTCGGGCCTGTTCCTTGATCGTGATGACGATTCGAGTGTGCGGGTTTCGCTGCGGCGTGAACGTTGACACCCGCATCTCCGGTTGCACGGTGAGTGGCCCTACCGTGACCGTGCATCCACTGAGCGCTCCCCATATCCGCCGAGGCATAGCGGGCGGTCCAGTGTGCCGGCGCCACTGATCTCCTCTGTTCGGGCTCTACTGGGTGATGTCGCGCCACCATTCGGCGACGCGGCTGTCCATCCAGTAGAGCATCTCGGCTTTGCCTGTCGTGCTGTCGGAACCGCCCTGGCTGTTGTCGATGGGCCAGCGCTTCTCCTTGAACAGATGGGAGGAGATACGGCTGAGGGCCGCGTGTTCGTTGCTTTGCTGGCGTTCCTGGAGTCCGGAGCGCTGGATCACCTCCGTGAAGGTGATCTTTTCGTCGGGCCGTTCGGCGGTGACCTCGAAGAGCGCGCGGACGCCGGGAAGGTGGTTCACCCTGCTCCACAGCAGCGAGACCTGCGCCTTCGTCCACAGCCCTTGGCGTCCGAGGTCGACGACGACGTCGGTTCCGTCGATGTCGGCGAGCAGGCTGTTCAGCTTGGTGTGGAGTGATTCGACGTCGGCGAGTGCGGCCACGACCGCCGCGCGCATGGTTGGGTGGTCCATGACAGAGCCCTCGGTTTCGACTTCGTAGACGAATCCGTACGTCTCTGACGGTATGAACTCGTCCACGAAACCACAAAGGTCCGGAGGATGATCAGCTCCGCCGTCCGAGAGCCGCGCCCAAGAACGGGTGCCATTAACGAGCGTGTCACCAGCCCCAAATGGCGATGTTCTGCCTGGTGAGCGCGCTCTATGCTGATCTCAAGCGTTGTCGCGGGCGCGTTCGAGGACTCGGTACACCGTCGCGCGGCTGACGCTGAACAGCTCGGCGAAGGTGGCTAGGATGTTGAAGAACATCTTGCCCATCGGGTCGGCTGGGTCGTAGAGAGTGCCGCCCAGCGAGAGCTTGACGCCGCGGGCGGTGAGGGAGTCACCGATGTCGCGGGCGTCGGGCACGGAGCGGGCGAGGCGGTCGAGCTTGGGGACGACGAGGGTGTCGCCGGCCCGTACGGCGGCCAGCGCCTAGTCGAGCCCGGGGCGGTCGCGGTTGGTTCCGGTAAGTCCGTGGTCGAGGTAGATGCGGTCCTCTGCGACGCCGAGGCCGAGCAGGATGCCACGCTGGGCGGTGAGGTCTTGTTCGTCGAGCGAACACCTGGCGTAGCCGATGGACTCATTCACGGCCCCGAGTGTACGGATAGCCCCCGCTGACCGTACGGATCACCGGACACCTTAAATGAGACGGCGATCTTGCAGGTCGCGGTTTCCTGCCGAGCAAGATCGCGTCTGTTCGCTGAGGGATCCTCTACCGAACACTTCTACGTCCTAACGCTTCGAGTCCACCCGGGCCAGAGCCCCGGCCGCCCTCACGCGGACGCCGCCGTCGAGGGTGGTGTCGTCGGCGAGGCGGGCGAGCAGGGCCGCACCGGCCTCCCGGTCCACCCCGGCCAGAGCCCTGGCCGCCCCCACGCGGTCGTAGCCGTCGAGGGTGGTGTCGTCGGCGAGGCGGGCGAGCAGGGCCGCACCGGCCTCCCGGTCCACCCCGGCCAGCTCCTCGGCCGCCCCCACGCGGTCGTAGCCCTCGAGGGTGGTGTCGTCGGCGAGGCGGGCGAGCAGGGCCGCACCGGCCTCCCGGTCCACCCCGGCCAGCTCCTCGGCCGCCCCCACGCGGACGCTGCCGTCGAGGGTGGTGTCGTCGGCGAGGCGGGCGAGCAGGGCCGCACCGGCCTCCCGGTCCACCCCGGCCAGAGCCCCGGCCGCCCCCACGCGGTCGTAGCCGTCGAGGGTGGTGTCGTCGGCGAGGCGGGCGAGCAGGGCCGCACCGGCCTCCCGGTCCACCCCGGCCAGAGCCCCGGCCGCCCCCACGCGGACGCCGCCGTCGAGGGTGGTGTCGTCGGCGAAGCGGGCGAGCAGGGCCGCACCGGCCTCCCGGTCCACCCCGGCCAGAACCCCGGCCGCCCCCACGCGGACGTAGCCGACGAGGGTGGTGTCGTCGGCGAGGCGGGCGAGCAGGGCCGCACCGGCCTCCCGGTCCACCCCGGCCAGAACCCCGGCCGCCCCCACGCGGACGCCGCCGTCGAGGGTGGTGTCGTCGGCGAAGCGGGCCAGTTGGGCGGCGGTGGAGCGGAGAGGGAGGTTGGTCCTCAGGGTCACCTGTGTGATGAGGAATCGGCAGGCTTCCCCTCTTCCGTGTGCGGTGAGTTCTTTTACGTAGTGGGTGGTCTGGGTGGCGATGCGGTCTTGGGGGGTGAGGAGTCCGTCGAGGAGGAAGCCGAGATAGGAGGCGTCCAGGGTGGGCGGTGCCAGTCGGCCATCGGCAGGATGACGGGACGCGATCAGGTCGTGCAGGATTTGGGTGCGGGCCTGCTCGTCGCGGGTGGCGTGGCGGGCGGCGTGGTATTCGAGGAGGGTCTGGTGGAGGAAGTCGAAGTCGTTCGCGCGCTGGGCCAGGATGCCGGTGGGCCGCAGGAGATCGCCCAGGAATGAGTACCAGAGGTGCTGTGTCACCTTCTGCGGGCGGCTGGCCTGCAGGTGTGAGGCCAGTATTTCGACGGCGGGCGCGGTGCTGCCGTTGATCCTTTCGTGGGCGAGGTGGTCGATCAGCTCCGGCAGGTGATCGCGTACTTGTCGGGCGGCCTGTTCGGCGGCCTGGTCGTCCCTGGGGAGCTGGTGGCGGTCCTTCAGCTGGCGGATGGCCTCGTCGTGGGTGTTCTTGATGTTCTTGTGGGCATTCTGCTCGTAGATCAGTTCGACGAATGACCGGTAAGCCCCGGTACGTCCGTCGGGCAGGGGACGGGTGGGATCAGCCGCGTAGAGCTGGCACAGCAGGGAGGCCATCAGCGGGGTGCGGGCCAGGACCTCCAAGCGGGTGCGCACAAGCCCGCCCATGAATGCCTTGGCGTGGCGGCCGGGGTCGTCCAGGGGGCGGAACCAGCGTGTGGCGTAAATGAGCAGGTCGTCGGGGGAGAAGGGCTGTAGTTCGTAGCGCGGCACGGGCCGGCCCAGTGCGCCGAGTTCTCCTTCGGGCAGGGGGCGGGTCGCTACGACGAACCGATACGGTCCTGTCCCGGCCGCGGCCGTGTTGGCGAGCATCGTCAGAACAGCGCTGCGGGTATCGGTGTCGGGGATCTCGTCGAGGCCGTCGACCAGCACCAGCCAGGACACCCCGGCGCGTGGCGGGTGGCGGAAGAAGTCCGCGCCCGGTTCGTCGAGCAGCCCGGCTTGGCGCAGGTCGCCGGTTACGGTTCTGGCGAGGGCCGTGGGTAGGGGGTCCGTGCCGGTCAGGGCAGATGCGCTCACCAGGACCGGGATCGTCTTCCCGGTGGTGCCGCTCAGCCAGTCGTCGGCGGAGTCGGCCACGTGAGCGCGGAGCAGCGTGGATTTGCCGCCGCCGGGTCCGCCCAGCAGCACGCACGTCGCAGCGTTTTCCTGGAAGACCTCGGTGGCGGGCATCACGGGGACGGTCTGGTTTCCACGTGCATGCGCGTTGCCCGGGTTCGGGCTGTCCTGGTCGTCCGCTGCCGGGGCATGAGTCTGTTGGTGCACGTAGACATCGGCGAGCGCGGGCAGATTGGGGGCGCCCGGGACGCCCGGATAGGGATGCTGTCTGGCGGCGTTGCGCGCCGCCGTCAGGTAAGCGGTCAGCAACGGGGCGTTGACGGGTGTGGGGGTGCGGGGTTGGGTGTCTTTGGCCTGTTCCCAGTGGGTCTTCCACAGTGTCTCGGTGGCCATCCAGCGTGCTGTTGCCCGGCCATGGGAGGGACCTTCAAGGGTGTCCGCCGGCGGCTGCCCGGACCACTCCAGCAGCACCCGGACCAGGGCCCACAGGGAGCGGAAGTCCTTGGCCGGGCTGCCCGTTTCGAACCAGCCGCCCACCGTGGTGGGCCCGAGCTTCGCCAGCCCGGCCTGTTCCAGTCGGCGGTTTGCCGTGTCGATCGCCTCTGTGCGGGTTCTGCCCCGAAGCGCCGTCTGCTCCAGTTCCCGCAGTGCCGCGCGCAGCGCCTGCCGTCCCGCGTTGAGGTTCGTCTTCTTGCTCACCGCGCTCCCTTCCCCTCGCCCCGGATCCGGCGGATCCGCTCGGAGAGGGACCGGATACGTGTATGACCTGGTCTTTTGTCGATGCCGTCCGCTCGGTCCGGCAGGTCTTCGCCGCCCGGGGCCGTTCTTGTGGGATGGCCCTCGTGCCGTTCGTCGGACGGCGGCACGGACGGAGGGACTGTTATGGACGTCATCGCCTGGGGCCTGGTGCCCGTGGCCGGCATGCTGGTCGCGGCCACCGCGGCCGTGCTGATCGTCGGCCTCGCGCTGAAAGGCACCGCCTCGCGGGACCGCGCCAGGGTCCTCAGCGCTGTCGCCGAGGTGATCCGCGCCGTGCGGGGCCGCAGGTGACGGCCCGCCATCGGCCTCCGCGGTGTCGGCCGGGTCCGCGTCACCGGACTTCCCCGGCCGCGGCGCGGGTGCCGATGTCCAGCCGGGCGCCCAGGTCAAGGCGGACCTCGCCGTAGGGGCGGACGTGTTGCCAGAACAGCGGGGTCAGGCCGCGCCGGTCGGCCGGGCCGAGCAGCCCGACCCACCGGGGTTCGGCCAGGACGTCCTGGAGCATCAGGGTATTGACGTACACCAGCGACGCCTGGAGGATCCGCGGGCATAGCGCGGCCATCTCCACCTCTTCGCGCCGGTTGGTGGAGATCTCTCCGCCCTTGCCGTAGTAGATCACCGCGTTCGCCGCGTTCCACGACTCCACCACGTTCAGCCCCTCCTCGATCTCCCGCTGGAGATCCCGGTCGCGCAGGTAGCGGGCGACAAAGCAGGTGCGCTGGGCGCGGCCGATCTCCAGCATCGCCTGGTAGGCGGGGTGGGAGGCGGCCCGGGTGAAGCGGGAGAGGATCGCCTCGGTGGAGGCGGTGCCGGTGCGGATCGCGGTGGCGTACTTGATGACCTGGTCGTAGTTGGCGTTGATCACGTCCCACCGGATCGGCCGGGTCAACGCCGCCTGCAGGTTCGGGTAGGCGCCGGGCTCGCCGGCGTTCGGCCGGTACAGCCGCACCCGGTTGATCTGCTTGATCCGCGGCAGCAGGTCCACGTTCAACAGCCGCGTCACCCCAAAGCCGATTTCGGACTGGCCATGGCTGTCCACATAGTTGCCTTCGACGCTCATCGTGGTGCCGTGCCGGATGGCGCCCTCGACCATCGCCGCCACCTCCGAGGCGGAGGCTCGCAGGGTCTGGGAGTGCACCACCACCGAGCCCCGCTCGACGTGCCAGTACACCAGGATGCCCCGGCCGCCATAGCGGGAGTGCCACTCGGTGAACAGGTTCTGGTCCCACGAGCGGAAGTGCGTGGAGTCCGAGGCCACCGCCGTCGACCCGGAACCCCACAGCCCCGCATCACGGGCGGCGAAGGTGGCATTGGCGATCTCGATGGCGATCTGCCGGGCCGCCTCCGGGTTCAGGTAGCGGCGGCGGACGTAACGGATCTCCTCCTCGGTATGGCCGTGCGCGCCGCCGGCCACCGACCGGATCCCCGCATTGGTCCCATAGGCGTAGATCGCGAGCATCAGCCGCTCGGCGAGCACCTCGGGCGCCAGGTGCCCGCTGCCGGCCACCGCGGCGACCGCCTTCACGCAGCCGGTGCGCAGCACCGCCTCCTTGAGCATGTCGATCAGCGGCACCGCGTTCCACCGGCGGCTCACCTCGCTCTTGACCCGGCGCAGGTTGCGCGGCTCCTCCTGCGCTTCCGGCACGGTGAACTTGATCGCCCCGGCCTTGAACACCGCGGAGTTCAGCGGCTTGCGCAGCTCGCCGTAGTGCTCGGTGCGGCGGGCCTCGAAGTCGCGTGGCAGGTCCTCGTCCGGGTTGCGCCACCGCCCGGCACCGACCACCCACACCTCCTTGCACCGCAACTGCTCACGCAGGGCCTGGAAGGTGGCCACCTCGTACACCATGCGCACGATCCGGCGCCGGCCGCGCCGGTCCGCCCGGTGCACCAGCTCCGCCCACTGCCCGGTGGTCCCGCGATGGATCGGCGCCACCTCGTCCAGCGGGTAGTAGGTGGTGTTCCCCGCCTTCGCGTATCGCTGCACGAGCTTCAGTGCGTCGATGACCGGGCGGTACGCAAAGTTGTTGGAGCGGAACTTCAGCATGCCCAGCAACTCGATCAAACCCTTGCGGTAGTGGTTGGTGTACGACGCCTTCAGCGTGGTCTGTACCGTCCGCCGATATACCGGCCCCTTCGTCTTGTACTCGTGCACCAGCTCCCTCAGCGTCTGCTCACCGCCCCGCACGGCCGGGAAGACCACCTCGCGCACCTCGCCGTCCGGCTCGGCCAGCGACGCCTCGGCGACGGCGAACAGGATGTTCTCCTTGCCCGACACCCGCTTGAAGGCGTTGATCAGCTCGTTCGTCACCTTCCGCTCGGCGCGAGCGCCGATCCGGTGCACCGTGGCGATCAGCAGATCCACCAACGAGTCGATGACCTCGCGCTCCCGCTCCACCAGCAGCGCGGACAGCAGGGTCACGGCCGCCTCGTCCGACCGGCGCCGCAGGTGAGACGGCGATTCGACGGTTGCTCGCTGCCGCCAGGAGGCCAGCACCTTCGGCGCCACATCGGCGAACAACGACGCGGGCAGGCCGATCGCCTGGATCGCGGTCAGCTTGCGGATCTCCCGCAGCATCGACTCCAGGCTGACGTTGCCCGGCATCGCCCTGACCAGGGACAGCACCGATTCGCCGCCCCCTGCCTCGACGCCGTCCCGGTCATCTTCGGCATCGTCAGCGGCGGCGACCAGGGCGAGGACCCGGGCCCGCACCTCCGCCGTCAGCCGGGCCGCGATGCGCCCGAACCAGGCCTCCTCCGCAGTGTGCAGGGCCGAGCGGACCATCCGGGTGATCCGGTCCGGCGTCGGCAGCTCGATGGACTCCCCGCGGCGGTGCTTCAGCAGCTCCTCGCGCACCCGCTCGGCGTTCCGCTCCGCATGCGCGACCTCGGCAGCCAGCCAGGCCGTCAGCTTCTCCGCGTCCTGCACCGAGCACACCCGGAACCCCAGGTGCTCGCGTATCTGGGCCCGGTGGTACTCGATCGTGCTGCCGGCCCACTGATAGGAGTCGAACTCCGCAGCTGACACCTTCATCTGCCTGGCGACGAAGGCGACCACCTCGTCCGGGAACTCCGCCCGCCCCCTGGGGAACCGTCCGTGCTGCGTGTAGTGCTTCAGCAGCAACGCGAAGCCCAGCCGCGTCGCGCCGCGCTTGCCCGCCACGAGTTCCAACTCGTCATCGAGCACCGTCCAGTGCTCGACCAGCTCGTCCATTCCCACCGACCGCCGCCCCATGGCCGCCCATCATGCCGAAGCACCCCAGGAACGAACGGCAGATCCATCAAAACTCCACCGATTTGGGGCTGGTGACACGTTCGTTAATGACACCCCAAGAACCAAGAAGGACCGGTACGAGACGAGCCTGTTGCCTCGTACCGGTCCTCTCGTCTCCCGCCCAGGATCAGCTGTCCTGAGTGCCGTTCGTGGACCACTCGTTGGCGAAGTGCTCCATCTGCTTCAGGACCAGGTCGATGGCCTCCGGGGCCTCGTCCGGCGGGTAGTTGCGGCGGGCCAGGAGACGCTTGATGGCGCTGCGGAGGCGGGCGCGGACTGGCTCGCGGGCGATCCAGTCCGGCTTGAGCTTGCTGCGGACCTCCGCGACCAGTTCGCGGGCGATGCCGGCCAGCACCTCGTCGCCCATGACCGAGCGTGCCGTGCCGTGGTCGGCGACCGCGTCGTAGAAGGCGAGCTCGCGCCAGTCCAGCGGCGGCTCGAACTTCTCGCCGCGCCGGGCGTCCTCCATGACTTCCTTGGCCATCTCCACGAGCTTGGCGATGAGCTCCGCGCTGGTGCACTGCTGCCGCATGTACCGGACCATGAGGTCCTGCAGCCGCTCGGAGAACGTCGTGCGCCGGACGATGTTGTGCCGGGTCACCTCGCGCATCTTCCGCTCGATGAGCCGCCGCAGGGCCTCTGCCGCCAGGTGGGGGGTCTCGCTGCTCTGCAGCTTTGCGACGAGCGCGTCGTTGAGGTGCGTCAGGTCGGCGGTCTCCAGGCCGGCCTCGGCGAGCAGGTCGGTCACCCCACCGGTCTCGACGACCGAGGACGTCAGCTGCGCCAGGTACAGCTCGACGTCGCGGGCGACGGGAAGGCCGCGGGCCTCGCGGTTCATCGCGTCGATCTTCGCCATGTAGGCGCGGACCTCGACGAGGAACTGGATGTCCCGCCGCCAGGCCGGATGGTCCGGGAAGCGTTCACCGATGTCGGTGGAGCTGCCGCAGAGCGCGTAGAAGCGCTCCAGGCGGTGGGCGTGCTCGCGGTAGCGCCGGCCGAGCGTCTGACGGGGATCGTCGAGGGTCTCGGGGTTGTTGCCCGCGGTGGCCGGGTCGAGGAGGTAGTTCGCGGCCCGGAGCGCGGCATCGATGAACGCCGTCTTGGAGGGCATGTCCAGCCGGGCCCGCCAGGCGAAGCCGCGGAGGAGGTCGTTGAGGATGTCGTACTCGTTGCGCAGCTCGTCCAGCGCCCGGTCGAGGTCCTGGCCGAGCGTACGATCCTGCTGGTCGGCGTCGGTGTACTCGGCGATCGCCCGCTGGAGGTTCTCGGTGAGAGGCGCGTATCCGACGAGGAGCCCGTCCTCCTTGCCTCGAAAGCGGCGGTTGACGCGGGCCAGGGCCTGCATCAGGCCGGCGCCCTTGAGCGGACGGTCCAGGTACATGGTGTGGACGGGCGGCGCGTCGAAGCCCGTCAGCAGCATGTTGTTGACGATGAGCAGTTGCAGCTCGTCCTCCGGGTCCTTGGCCCGGTTGATGACGGTCTTGCGGCGGCTGTCGCTCAGGGCGTGGGCGAGCAGCCGCTTGCCGTCCTTGCGCGTGTTCGACGAGAACACGATCTTCATCGCGCCCTTGTCGACCTCGTCGCTGTGCCACTCGGGCCGCAGCTCGCGCAGGGCGTCGTACACGCTGACGCAGATCTCGCGGGTGGCGCACACGATCATCGCCTTGCCGGCTGCGCCGCCCGTCTCGGAGACGCCGACGAACGGCTGCATCGCCGTACGGCGCGTCTCCCAGTGCTGTACGAGGTCGACGGTGAGGTCCCGGATGCGGGCGGGCGCGCCGTACATCGCGTTCATCGTGGCGACGGCCTGCTCGACGCGAGTGCGCTCAACGTCGTCGAGGCCGTCGGTAATCCGGTCGGCCTCCTCGTCGATGGCCGTCGGGTCGACGTCCCTGTCCATGATGAGCTGGATGACCCGACTCTCGTGGAAGACCTTGACCGTTGCCCCGTCGTCCGCGGCCCGCTTGAGGTCGTAGACATCGATGTAGTCGCCGAACACGTCGCGCGTGTTGCGGTCGGCCTCGGAGATCGGCGTACCGGTGAAGGCAAGGAGCGTGGCGTGCGGGAGCGCGTCGCGCAGGTGGCGGGCATAGCCGTCGAGGTTGTCGTAGTGGCTGCGGTGCGCCTCGTCGACGACGACGATGATGTTCCGGCGGTCGGAGAGAAGCGGGTGGTCCGCGCCGGACTCCTTCTCCTCCTTGGTACGCCCGAACTTCTGCAGCGTCGTGAAGAGGATGCCGCCGACCCGCTTGGCCGCGAGCTTCTCGCGCAGCTCGCTCCGGGTGAGGACCTGCTTCGGCTCTTCCGGGAGGATCTCACTCTCCAGGAACGTCGAGTACAGCTGGTCGTCGAGGTCGGTGCGGTCCGTGATGACGACGACCGTCGGGTTCAGCAACGCCGGGTCCTTCATCACCATGGTGGTGGTGAGGACCATCTCCTCGGACTTGCCCGAGCCCTGCGTGTGCCAGACGACGCCAGCCTTCCCGTCGCTCGCGGCGGCCACGCGTACGGCCTCGGCGGCGCGGGTCACGACGTGGTACTGGTGCGGCTTCGCGATCCGCTTCATCCGCTTCGACGGGACGAAGTTGACGAAGGACTTAATGAGGGCGAGGAAGCGGTCCTGCGTGAACAGGCCGTGCAGAGCCAGGTTCTGGCCCGATTCCCTTATGCCCTCGGCGGCGAACGGCTCGACGCGCTCGCCCAGCTCGTCCGTGTTCCACGGCGCAAAGTGCTCGTACGGGGTGAACGGCGTGCCGTACTTGGCGGTGATGCCGTCCGAGACGAGGACGACCGCGTTATAGCGGAAGGCGGTCGGGAACTCCTGCACGTAGCGGGCGACCTGGGAGTGAGCGTCCTGGAGGGTCGCGTCCTCGTCGCCCGCACGCTTGAGCTCCAGGACGGCGAGCGGCAGGCCGTTGACGTACAGGACGACATCGAAGCGGCGCCGCTTCTCGCCGTCGATGGCGGTGACCTGGTTGAGGACGCGGTACACGTTCCCGTCCGGGTCGTCGAGGTCGACGAGCCGGATGGTGGGGTTGTGCTCGGCCCCGAAGCCGTCGGTGTACGTGACGGACCGGATGCCGACGGTCAGGTAGCCGTGGGCGGTCCGGTTCTCCTCGTACGTGTCCTGGGAGGCGGGCGTCGCGGCAACGCTGACCGCGTCCCGGACGGCGTCCGGCGGCAGGTCCGGGTTGAGCCGCTCGATGGCCTCCCGGAGGTCCGGGTAAAGGATCAGATCGTCCCAGGACTTCCGGTGCCCGGAGCCGACCGCGAACTCGTTGCCGGGGCCGGGCACCCAGGCGAGCTCGGCCAGCTCATCGAGGGCGAGGGACTCCCAGTCGGCCTCATGAGGACGGTGGTTCGTCCTGTCGTCGGGAGCGTCGCTCATACGTGGTCCTCGACAACCTTCTCGGCGTCCTTGACGCGGAGGCGGCCGGACATGAGCTGGGGGAGGAGGGCACCGCGGAGGGCGGCAAGGGTGACGTTCTCCGCGGCACGGCCACGGCGCAGCTCGAAGAGGTCGCGCGCCTTCGCGGTGAACCCCTGCATAGCGTTTTCCGTAGGGATTCGCAGCCGCAGTGAGTGGGCACGTTCACGGTTGAGTCCCGGCACAGCAGAGTCAGAGTTCATGTGCTCAAGGCCCAGGCTCTTGAGCGCAAAGTACATGTATTCCAATGACGTCCGATCTCCCTTAGGAGAAACGTAGAAGGTGGTGTCGATAGGGAAGAAATCCGTGTCCGACCAGTACACGGCGCCCACGGTTCCCTTACGGCCAACGATGACCCCCGGACCCTTTACTAGGGCCTCGGCATGGTGACCGCCGGTGCCTCCGCTGCCAAATACGGGGATGTCGCCTGGGGTACGCTGAACTGACGGCAGGGCCTTTCCGTACCTGAGTTCAACCAAGTCGCCGACGGTCGAATCTTCCTGCGCGGAGGAGGATAGTAGCCGAAACTCCTCCGTTCCGAGGTTTAGAGCTCGCACCGAAATGACTTCGTTAATGGAGATCTTGTCGTCCAGTGCTCCGAGAGCGGACGAAATGGCCTCCTGTTCCCGCCTCGACGGCAGGTTGATCGGAATTTGCTTGATATAGTTCCGGTTGAGCATTGGTTGTGCAGCGCCGGAATTGTATCCGGAGAAATCGATCCCTCCGAGGAGGTAATAAACGAAGCGTGGATCGTTTCCAAGGAAATCGGTGACATATAGGGAAGTGTTGAGTGGCCAGAAGTCCACATTGCAATACGTCGCGTGCCCCATCGACGCACCAGCACGCCCGATAACCACTCCTGGCGCTTTGGTGATCGCCGTATCGTGCAGACCGCTTGGTCCAGCTGCTCCGACTACGGGCACGTTCCCTGAGCGACGTTGCTCAGTGGGGAGATCGTGGCCGCGTTGAAGCTTGACCAACTGGTCCAGAGTCGTTGCGCGCCACTCAGACATGGACCACCCTCCCCAGCTGCTCCCGCACCGTCTTCTCGAGTTCCGCTGACTTCTCGAATAGCCCGAGGAGTTCCTCCGTTAGTGTGGCAATCCGCGCGCCCACCGTATCCGCGTCCTCTTCTTCCGCCGCGACAGACCCTACATATCGGCCTGGCGTCAGGATGTACTCGTGCTCCCGCACCGTCGCCAGGTCGGCCGAGAAGCAGAACCCCGGATCGTCCTCATACGTCAGCCCCTCGGCCTGCGCCAAGGCCGTACCTCGCCATGCGTGATAGGTGTTGGCGATTTTCGCGAGGTCTGTGTTCGTCAGTACGCGTTCCGTTCGGTCAGACATCTTGCCCATCGCCCGGGCGTCAATGAACAGAATCTCGCCACGCCGGTCGGCCAGTCCCTTTGCGCCCTGCGGGGACTTGTCCTTGGTCAGAAACCACAAACACGCTGGGATCTGCGCCGTTCGGAAGAGCTGGGACGGCAACGCGACCATGCAAGCCACCAGATCCGCCTCCACCATCGACTGGCGGATCTCGCCCTCGCCGCTCGACTGGGAGCTCATCGAGCCGTTGGCCAGGACGATGCCGGCCGTCCCCCGCTCGCCCAGCTTGGAGACCATGTGCTGGAGCCACGCGTAGTTGGCGTTACTCTTCGGGGGGACGCCGTACTTCCAGCGGGCGTCGCTCTCGTCCCGGGCCCAGTCCTTGATGTTGAACGGCGGGTTGGCCATGACGAAGTCGGCCTTGAGGTCCGGGTGCTTGTCGTCGGCGAAGGTGTCGCCCCAACGCGCCGCCAGATTGCCGTCGATACCGTGGATCGCGAGGTTCATCTTAGCCAGGCGCCAGGTGCGCTCATTGAGCTCCTGGCCGTAGACCGCGATGTCGGCCTTGTGGCCGCGCCCCCGGTGCGCCTCGATGAACTTGCTCGCCTGGACGAACATGCCGCCCGAACCGCACGCCGGGTCGTACACGCGCCCGTTGTACGGCTCCAGGATCTCCACGATCAGCCGGACCACCGACTGCGGGGTATAGAACTCGCCGCCCCGCTTGCCCTCCGCACGCGCGAAGTTGCCGAGGAAGTACTCGTACACCTCGCCCAGCACGTCCTGCGCCGGCTTGTCCTCTGTGCCGCCGAAACGCGCGTCGCTGATGAGGTCGACGAGCTCGGCCAGGCGCTTCTGGTCGACGTTGTCACGG
Source organism: Streptomyces incanus (assembly GCF_042656345.1). Classification (NCBI taxonomy): domain Bacteria; kingdom Bacillati; phylum Actinomycetota; class Actinomycetes; order Kitasatosporales; family Streptomycetaceae; genus Streptomyces; species Streptomyces incanus. The sequence continues at coordinate 29,472 of NZ_JBHSPC010000096.1, read as the reverse complement.
TTGAAGATCTTCGGGAGGACGCCGGTCAGGGCGGCGTTCTCCCGCATGACCGCGTCCATCGCCTCGTCGAGGAGCTTGCCAACGCCCTGGCTCTTGGCGTTGGCCGCGATCCAGGACCAGCGGGCGGTCTCCGGGACCCAGAAGACGTGGGCGCCGGTGTACTCGTCGCGGTCCTCCAGGAAGTCACCGATCTGGTCCTCGGAGATGCCGTCCTCGGCGAGCTCCTTGGCCAGTTCGTTGCGACGCTCCTCGAAGGCGTCGGAGACGTACTTCAGGAAGATCAGGCCGAGGACGAACTCCTTGTACTGCGCGGCGTCGATGGAGCCGCGCAGCTTGTCGGCGGCCTTCCACAGGATCGCCTGGATCTCCTTGGGCGTAGAGGCGCTGAACAGCTCCTCCTGCTCGGTGGGCTTCTTCTTGCGCGGGGGCATGAGGTGGGCCGCCTCCTTCAATGGTTGGTTCCGGTGAGGCCGGGAAGATCGGGCAGGTTCTGGATGGTCAGGGTGCCGTCGGTCATGCCGGCGGCGGTGATGCGGGCCAGGTCGTCGAGGGCCTCGGACTGCTGCCGCAGCAGCTCCGCCCGGCGCTCGATCTCGGCGAGCACGGCCTCGTACCGTTCCGCCTCCTCGCGCCCCAGGTCCGGGACGCTCAGATCCTCGATGCCGCGCGAGGCCCGTACGGCTCCGCTGGTACGGCCATGGTCGGAGGCGGCGGCCCGCAGGAGCGCCGCCAGTACCCGAGGCCGGACCGGAGGGTCGGCATCAGGGTGGATGCGCAGGACCCGGGCGGGGGTGATCACGACTGACAGGCCCTCCGCGTCGACGTGGACGCCGAAGCGCGGGCTGGTGGTGACGACGAGATCACCCGGCTCGGTGAACTGGGCATGCTCGTACGCCGTGAGGACCAGGCCCCGGTCGATGCGGCGGCTGCCGAACCGCGAGGCGCCGAGGATCTCCTCCGGCCCGATCACCGCGTAGTGGCCGTCGGAGGAGAGGTGCTCGGGGGCGATGCGGTGGCCGGGGCGGCGACGCAGACGGCGGTCCTTGAGGAGCCGACGGACGGTCGTGCGGCGCACCGGCTGGTCCTCGGGGCGGAGTACGGCCCCGGTCTTCAGGGGGCCGTCGACGCCGGCCCAGCGCGTCGCCCCCTCGTCGAGTTCGGCGAGGTGCCGTTCCACGTCGGCGATGCGGACGGGGCGTTCCACGACGACCCTGGTGTACCGGGCCTCGGGGGAGCGGTGCTGAGGGGTGAAGGCGGAGCCCGGCCGGTCGTCGAGTTCCTTCGCGGGTACGACGGCCGCGTTGCGGAGCTGGTGGCGGCGGTCTCCGCGCCATCCCGAAGCCCGCCAGATGGCAATATCCTCGGCGAGCACGTCGAGGACCGGCTCGGTGAGCGGCTGGGTGGAGTAGTCGGCAAGGAGGACACGGCCCGCGCGCTCGTCCTTAGGAGTACGGGCAAGGAGCCAGACAGCGGTGCGGTAGCCGGGGCGGTAGGCGAAAGCTCCGTCGGGCAGGCTGATCGCCGCCTTGAGGAGGCCCTCGTCGAGGAAGAAACGGCGCAGCCGGTCCGCGTCGCCATGCCGGGGCAGTGAGCGGACGAGCGCGTCGGCCGGGCCGAGGATGACGGCCGTCGAACCCTCGGCGAGGTAGTCGGTGAGGTCCTGGACCCGTTCCAGGACCTGGCGTGTACTTCGGGTCTCGCCCGCCTCGTACGGGAGAGCGCATACCAGCACGTCGGGGTTACCCCAGTCGTCCGTGGCCAGCTCCTCGCCCTCAGCCACGTCGAGCGAGAACTCGAACACGCCCCGGACGAGCATCCGGCGCCGGACGAGACGGGCGAGCGTCGGATCGGGCTCGGCCGCGAGGTAGGTGTGGCCGGAGTCCTCGGGCACGGCCGTGTGCAGGGCAGCGAGCAGGTCGCCGCTGCGGGCGTACGGGGTGGCCAGGACGGACTCGTCAGGCAGGGTGCCGACGCCGGCCAAGGCCGCGAGGGCGCGGGCCACTGCCGGGGTGGGCTCGTCGGCGGCCAGGTCGTGGGAGCCGAGGCGACGGCGGGCCTCCAGCACCCAGTCGAAGGCTTCGGCGGGGGTGTAGGCCGCCTCGGTCAACTCGTCGGCGAGCGCGCCCAGGGCCGGGCCCAGGTGGTCCGGGTCGGGGACGGCCCGCAGCTCGGAGAGAAGGAAGATGTCGTCCGCGTCGAGGTCGGCGGCCTGAGCGAGGAGGTCGCCCCAGACGCACTCCCCGACGGGTGCGTCGTACTGCTGGCGCAGGCAGATCAGGGCCGTCAGCGCGCCCACCAGTACAGGTGCGGGGAGGCCGGAGGACCGCCAGGCGGAGAGGGTGTGCAGGGCCGCCTCGGCCTGCAGGCGGCGGGGCTCGGTGTTGCCGCGGCCGGTCCGGATCAACCAGTCCACAACCTCCCGGGCATCGAAGAGCGGGCTGCCGCCCTCGCGGATCACCGGGGCGGGGAAGTCGGGGTGGCGCCGGCTCCAGGTGGTGGGGACAGGTCGCTTCACCTGGGCGAGGGCGGCGATCTCGGCGTAACCGATACGCCAGGCCAGCGAGCCGGGCAGGATGGGGGCGCCGTCAACCGGTGTCGGGCTGCTCATCGGTCCCCCTCCCGTGGACTCTCGCGGATGTCCACGGAGCTCCGTGGAATCACGTCCGCCGTGACGGTTCCAGGGAGCCGCCGACGACGGACGGCAGAAGCCTACCGCCGATCAAGAGAAGATCTATTGATCGCCTGGTAACCCCTCTTATCAAAATGGAGAAATCGATCCCTTCGTGGGGAGTGACAGGTTTCCCTCATTCACAGGCCGATCGCGTGACGACCACGCGATCCCCGGAAGCAGGGAGCTCCGTCATGACCGGCACGTCCCCAATACAGCCAGGTCCACCTCACCCCGGCCCTGGCAGGCCCCGTGCCGCCGCCGATGCCGCCGGCCCCCGCACGGGCCGTCCCGGGCGAAGGCGTGACTGACCCACGGCGTGACGGCATTCGGCGCCCTGATCGTCAGCGTGGCGATCGGCAGCCCCGACGACACCGAGGACAAGGCCGGCCGGGAGCGGCCCGCGCCCACCATCACCACGTCCTCCCGGGCCGCCGAGAACACGCGTGCACCCGAGCCGCCTGCGAAGCCCGGCCAGGCGCCCTCCTTCGAGGGTGACGGTCAGTACCTGGTCGGCGAGGACATCGCGGCCGACACGTACAAGACCGCCGGCCCGGCGGACGGCCTCATCCCCAACTGCTACTGGGCCCGGCACAAGGACGCCTCCGGCGAGTTCTCGTCGATCATCGCCAACGGCAACGTCCAGGGGCAGACCCGGGTGACCGCCCGCAAGGGCGAGTACCTGGAGGTCAAGGGCTGCCTGCCATGGAAGAAGGCCGGCTGAGCCACCGAGCCGGGCTTCTGTCTCGCTCCGCCCCGAAGCGATCGCCCCCCCTCGTCCCGAACCGGAGGAACCGTGGGCCGCCGCTCTCCCCTCGCCCGTCCGCCCAGCCCCACGTCCCGTGGCTGGCGGGGGATCGTCATCGACCAGGTGACCAAGGCTGTGCCCGGGCTCGTCGTCCTCGCCACCGACACCTACGTGTACAGGAAGCACGCCTCCATCAGCTTCCTCGCCACGACCGGCCACACCGGGCTGCGCGCGCACCTCTACCCGGAGCACCTCGCGTGCCCCCGTACCCGCGTCACCTTCTCCGAACTATGCCCGTTCCAATGGGAGTTGAAAAATGTACTCGCTACACGCCCCGGCAACCCCGTCGAGGTGCGCGTCGACAGCCTCGACGCGCACCGCTACCTCCGCGCCTGGCAGAACGGCGGTACCCGGATGCCGGAGGGGTACGAGACAGGGCTGCGCTCCCGGGGCCGCACGCCCAGCCTCGTCCAGCTCCAGATGTGCGTCGAGTACGCCCCGAACCTGACGTTCGTCCACGAGAAGGCCCACATCGGCAACGCCCTGAACAAGGCCGCCGACTCCCTGGCCAAGCTCGGCCTGCGCACCGTGCGCGGCATCGTTCCCCCGGATGGGATCCCGCGGCTCGCCCCCTGTGGGCTGCCGCGACGCTCGACGAGTACCGCCGCACCCCCGACGGAAGGACCATCCGATGACCACCCCTCCCGAACAACCCCGAAGCGCCCCGCCGCCGCCTCCGGAACCGCCCGCGTCCGGGGGCGAAGGGCCGCCTCCCGCTCCTGACGCTCCGGCGGCCGGTTCACGTTGGGCCCGGCTGTCCCGCCCCGCGGTTCTCGCCGTCGGCGTGGTCCTCGGTGCCGCTGTCACGGGCGGCTGCTGGCTGATCGTCTCCTTGATCGGCGGCGACGCGTCCTCCGCCGAGAAGACGTTCAATACGAGCGGCACGCTCACCCTCGCCGACTCTCCCCTCTCCTTCCTTGATGAGGGAGAGGACTGCACCGGGCTGGACGGCTACTCGGACATCCAGCGCGGTGCGCAGGTCAACGTCACCGGCGCGGACGGCACTCTCGTCGCCACCGGTGAGCTGGAAGGCGGGAAGAAGGCCGCGCTGGGGTGCGAGTTCTCGTTCACGATCGAGGGGATACCTCAGGGCTCCAAGTTCTACACGGTGGAGGTGTCCCACCGCGGCGGCCTCACCCAGACCGAGGACGAACTCCGTTCCGGAGAACTCACGTTCACCCTCGGCGACGACTGAACGACGACATCGGCGACGGGCTGTCGGGCCACCGACGCATCTACGTGCCGGCCGGGCAGCGACGATCACCATCGTGACGAGACCCTGGCCCCAGAGGTACGGCTCTGTCGAGCAATCCGGTGCCAGGGCCCTCGTCGCGCCAAGGAGGTGAGAAGGAAGGCGGCGAAAAGCTCAACTGCAGTTTTAGAAAAGCAAGTTGATAACCCCGGTTACCAGTAAGCCGTAGAGAATCACTCTCACTTTCTCCCTAACGTTCCGTCCTGTCAGCAGGTGGTGCACGACACCACCTCATCCCCGCCGCACCGCGCAGGAGGCCCTTGGTGACCGAGACGGAACAGCACCAGCAGACCGCGCTTCCCCTCGCCGACATGGTGGCGACGCGCCTGGCCGAGTCGGCTCTCCCCGAGCCCGTCAAGGCCCTTCTCCGCGACGCGCTCAGCAGTGACACCGCCGACGCCGGCACCACCACGTCGTCCGCCGCCTCTGGGCGTGTCTACCTCGACTCCCTCGCCGTCAACGGCTTCCGCGGCATCGGTCCCCGTGCCCGGCTGAGCCTCAGCCCCCGTCCGGGTGTCAACCTCGTCGTGGGCCGCAACGGTTCCGGCAAGTCCAGCCTCGCCGAAGCCATCGAGGTCGGCTTCACCGGCACCCGGGCCCACCGGCCGGGACAGGACGCCACGCGCGGCGGCCACTGGTACAACCTCCACAACGCTGACAGCCCCAAGATCGAGCTCAAGCTCGCGATCGAGGGTGACACCGGCAACAGCACCCTCATCCGCACCTGGACGAGGGAGGAGTTCGGTAGCTCCGAGGCCACCTTCAAACGCCCGGGCCACGGAACCGTCCCCCTGGCCGAGGCGGGCTGGGACACGGCCCTCGCCGACCACCGGCCGTTCCTCTCGTACACCGACCTCGACCTCATGCTCACCGGCAAGCCGTCCGAGCGGTACGACGCGATCGCCACCATCCTCGGCATGGACCTGCTCTCCACCGCGACCAACAGACTGAGCGCGCGGGAGAAGGCCCTCGCCACCACCGCGAAGGAGACGAGGGACGCCCTGCCCGGCCTGAAGGACTCCCTCTACGCGCTGGAGGACGACGACCGCGCCGTACGGGCCCTGCTCGCCGTGGACACCCCGGGCGCCCTGGACCTCGACACCATCGACGCGCTCGTCGCCGGTCTCCCCCCGGCCGACGGCAGCCGGCTCGCCGAGCTTCGCGTCGAGGCCGGGGCACATGGGCCCGACCTGATGGAGGTCGGCGAGGCCGTTCAGCGGCTGCGGATCGCCCTCGCCGACGTGGAGGACCTCCGCGGCACCGACGCCGAGAACGCCCGGCTGCGCGCCGACCTGCTGGAGAAGGCCCTCGCCCACGCCGACCGACACCCCGACGACGACGCCTGCCCGGCGTGCGGAACGGAACGGGTCCTCGGACGGGAGTGGTACGACCGTGCCTCCCGACAGGTGGCGGAGCTGCGCCGCGAGGCGAAGACCGCCGAGGACGCGCGCGCCGCCGTACGGACGGGTGCGCGGAACCTCCAGAACCTCATCGAGCACCCCGCGCGGATCCCCGCGGCCCTGGCCGGCCCGTGGAGGGCGTGGACCGACTGCCGACAGATCACCGACCCTGCCGAGCTCGCCCGGAGAGCCGAGGAGGCCGCCACGGTCCTCGCCGACGCCTGCGACACCGTCAGGAGGCACGCGGCCCACGAGCTGGAGGAGCGCGACGAGCGGTGGCGCGCGCTCGTCACCCGGCTCGCCGCCTGGGCGGACAAGGCACGCGAGACCGAACGGGACAAGCCCCTGCTGAGCAACCTCCGCAAGGCGGTGAAGTGGTTCAAGGACCTCTCCACCGAGCTGCGGGAGCAGCGCATGGAGCGCTTCACCGACGCCACGCAGGGCATCTGGGAGCGCCTGCGGCAGGAGAGCAACGTCGACCTCACGGCCGTGAGCCTGAAGGGCAGCGAGAAGGCGAACGTCCGCAAGCTCGTCATGGCGGCCTCCGTCGACGGCCAGGACGCCCCGGCGCTCGACGTCATGAGCCAGGGTGAGCTGCACTCCCTCGCGCTCTCCCTCTTCCTGCCGAGGGCCACGACCGCGGACAGCCCGTTTGGCTTCCTCGTCATCGACGACCCCGTGCAGTCCATGGACCCGACCAAGGTGCACGGACTCGCCCAGGTGCTGCACGAGATCGGCAGGCACCGGCAGATCGTCGTCTTCACCCACGACCCCCGTCTGCAGAAGGCGTTCACCGACCAGGAACTGCCGGTCACGGTCTTCCAGGTGACGCGTGGCGAGAGGTCCCGGGTGAAGGTCGACTGCGTCGACGACCCGGTCGCCCAGGCCATCGGTGACGCCCGGGCCATCGCCGCCACCCGGGGCCTTCCCCCCGAGACGTACAGCCACGTGCTGCCCGGCCTGTGCCGTATCGCCCTGGAGAACGCTTTCCTGGAGGCCGCGTGGATCCGCCACCACCGCACCGGCGGATCGGAACACGACCTCCAAGTCGCGATCGACAGCGCGGAGAGGTTCCAGGAGGTCGCGGCCTTCGCTCTCTTCGGCGACGTGAGGCGCGGTGACGAAGTCAAGGAGGAGGTGCGCCGCCGCTACGGAAGCCCGGCGTGCTCCCTGATCCAGCAGTGCCAGAAGGGAGCCCACCCCGACGGCGCCACGATCCCCAACCCCCACCGCTTTGTCACGGACATCGAGAACCTGGCGCAGAAGATCCGCAAGCCGGAGGTGACCGCATGACCACCCCTTCTCCCGTTTCCGTCGAAGGTCTGCTGCTGACCGCCGACTGCCTCCTCGACGGTGAATTCGCCGAGGCCACCACCGTCGGCCGGCACCGCGGCGCCTGCCTCGCGCTGCGGACCGCGCTGGAGCTCTGCGTCGACCGGGTGCTGGAAGCCGCGACGCCCGGGCTGTCCCGCACCACGGGGCGCGCCAAGCTGCTCCTCCTGCACTCCGTCGCGCCGTCGGAGACGGCCCGACGGGCGAAGGCCCTCTGGGCCCAGCTGAGTCTGGGATGCCACTACCACCTGTACGAGCTCGGGCCCACGTACGACCAGGTACAGGTCTGGCGGACCGAGGCCGACGACCTCGTCCGAGAACTGATCCACTGACTGTTCGTCACCGTCCGGTTTCTGATAGTTGTTTCAGCGGGGTACGGGCACATGCCCGTGGCGGTGTCCCCCGGCACCGCAGGGAGGACGCACATGAGCACCACCACTCGGGACGGGATCCTCGCCGGCGAGCAGCGGGCGGTGGATCACGCGTACGACTGCTACACCACGAAACTGGCCGAACTGAGCGGCACTTCGGCCGCCACCGCCTCGGCGAGCGGCAAGGACGGAATCGCCAACCGGGCCGAGGCCGAGGCTCGCGCGGAGGCCTACGGGGGGCTCGGTGACGAAGCCCTGGTCTTCGCCCGCGTCGACGCGCCGGAGGACCCGGGAGGAGACCCCCGCCCCTGGTACATCGGACGCCGCGGCGTGCACGACGCCTCGCACGAGCCGGTGGTCCTGCTGTGGACCAGCCCCCTGGCGAAGAAGTGGATCGAGACCCGGCCCGAGAACCCAGGCGAGGTGGTCCTGCGTCGGCAGCTCCGCTGCGTGCAGCGGATCGTCGAGAGTTACTTCGACGAGATCTCCCTGCCGACGTCCGCTCCCGTGCCCTTGGCCGTACCCGAGCCCGCCGCCGTACCGGAGCCCCGTCAGGCCGCCGACGACAGCGCGGCGGAGGAGATGGACGCGTCCCCCGCCCCGGAGCGTACGTCGGCCCCCACCCCCGGCGACGTCGTACGGCGGCAGCGTCGGAAGGCGCTCCAGCCGGACGACTTCCTGCTGCGCGAACTCCAGCGGTCGCGCGGCGGCCGGATGCGGGACATCGTCGAGACCATCCGCCGTGACCAGATGGAGCTGGTCACCGGCTCGCCGTCGGACATCCTCGTCGTGCAGGGCGGCCCTGGTACCGGCAAGTCGGCGGTCGGTCTCCACCGGGTGACCTGGCTCGTCAACAACGAGCACTTCAAGGCCCAGGACATCCTCGTCATCGGCCCCCACCAGCGGTTCCTCGACTACGTTGGCCAGGTCCTCCCCACCCTCGGCACCCGAGACGTCAACGCCGTCCAACTGGATCGGCTGTGGGAGGGCGAGATCCTCGGCACCGACTCCTCGAAGGCGCGCCTCGTGAAGTCGGACGACCGCATGGCGGCCGTCCTGCGGCGTCGCGTCGAGAGCGACTACCGCCCTGAGGCTCTCGACGCCCTCACCGTCGATCCCTCTTTCGAGGGTGACGAGCCCGCGATCGTCGTCACCGCCGGTAGTACGACCCTTCGCGTGCCGAAGTCCGAGGTCCTCGCCCTCCTCGACCGGGCCCACACCGGCGACGGGCCCTTCCGGGAGCGGCGCGACCGTTTCCGCGGCCTCTTCGTCGACCGGCTCCTCCAGGAGCTCGCCGACATCGCGCCGCGCCGCGGGCAGGCCGGCACGATCCGCCGAGACCTTGAACGCAACCGCCGGGTCGAGCGCCTCATCGAGCGCGTCTGGCCGTCCCCCGGCTCTCGGGAGGCCCTGCGCAGCCTCTACGACTCGGCCGACCTGCTGCGGGACTGCGCCGACGGCATCCTCGACGAGGACGAGCAGGCGGCCCTGCTGCGGGCCCGCGCCGCCAGCGCCGACGCCGATCCGTGGACCCTCGGCGACCACGTCTGCCTCGAAGAGCTCCGAGTGCTGATCAGCGGTGACACCCCGCCGCGATACGGCCACATCGTCGTCGACGAGGCCCAGGACCTCACACCCATGCAGGCCCGCTCCCTGCGGCGGCGCTGTGCCGTGGGCGGCTCCATGACCGTCCTGGGCGACCTCGCGCAGGCGACGGGCGCCCACATCCCGACGAGCTGGGACCTGCTCGGCGCACTCCTCTCCGACCACGGCGACTGGAGCGTGGCCCAGCTCACCACCAGCTACCGTGTTCCCGCCGAGATCATGGAGTTCGTCGCCCCTCTCGCACGGACGATCGCTCCGACCCTGCCGTACCCGCAGGCTGTCCGGGAGGCGGGAGCGGACGCCGTACGGACCGTGGCGACCGAGCCGTGGAAGCTGCTCGACGACACCGTCGCCCACGTGGCCCGGCTTATGGGCACCAGTGACGGCAGCACCCCTCGCTCCGTCGCCGTCATCGTTCCCGACGATTCGGACTGGCTGGACGCCATCAGCCGCAGGATTGCCGAGGACGGCGACATCGGCGAGCGGAACCGCGAGGCTGTATCCGTGCTGGCCGCAGCTCAGGTCAAGGGCATGGAGTACGACCACGTCCTGGTCGTCGAGCCCGCCACGATCGCCGACCGCGGTCCCGCCGGGCTGCGCCAGTTGTACGTGGCCCTCACCCGCAGCACCCAGAGCCTGACCGTCCTGCACACCGCCCCGCTGCCGGAGGCGCTCACCGCTTCCACGGACGCCCAGGCGCCGACGGTGCCCGATGCCCGGCCGGAGGACGGCGGAGCCGGAAGGCTTCCCCGAATCGGTACCGATGTCCGGGTCGAGGTCGTGGACCGGGCCCCGGGCGGTCGCTACAAGGTCAAACCGTTGTCGCCGGTGATCGACCGACGGCTCCTCCTCACCGTCCGCCACGGCTCGGCGCCCCCGCGGCGGGGCGAGAAGCTGGACTGTTGGGTGTTCGTGAACGAGACGACCCAGACGGTGCTCACCGCCGACCAGCGCGGTCGGTCGCCGGTTTCGGAGCGGATGGCGGGGCGCTACCTCGCGGCACTGGACGTTCTCGGAGAACTGACCGAGAGCGATGGCGACGTTCCCGACGCCCGCAGCCGTCTCTCCGAACTCCAGGGCATGGCCAGCCGCGTCCTTCGAAGGGACCAGGCCGACTGGGTCGACGTGCTGCACCTGTTCGGTGATCCGGACAGAGAAAGGCTCGGAGTCCTTCGCGACCTCGCCGCGACCACCAACCGCGCCCTCAAGGAGGGCACTTTCGACGCAGGCCAACTCGCGGAGAAACTGGCTGCTTCCGGCTGGGCCAAGCCCCTCGCCGAAGCGCGGCGAGACCTCCAGGAGCGCTTCGGCGCGGCGACGGAGCCGAACTCCGACGGTGTGGCCCCCGTCGCCCCGACGCAACCCGACCAGAAGGAAGAAGTACGGATGACCACCGCGGACACCACCGCCGCAACACCGGCTGCGACCACGAAGGACGGCTTCCTCCGCGCGCTGGAAGCGGCTGCCGGGGCCGACCGCACGTGCAAGAAGCACGAGGCGGTCCGCCACGCGCTGAAGGCAGCACTTCTCTGGGCGGACCTCCAGCCGGCCGACTCCTCGGTCGTCGACGTCAGCTGCGTCACCAAGCACGGTCTCTTCCTCTACGAGGCCCTGGGCGCAGGCCGCTCCACCTATGCGGACCTGCGATCGGGCGCGACCCGCCTGCTCGAGATCAACCACACGCTGCCCGCGCCGGCCGATGGTCTTTACCTCGTTCTCTCCGAACCGCCCGCCGAGGACTGGTCCGTGGACACGATTCGTGACGTCTTCCGCGTCAATGTCATCTGGCACAGCCCGGCCGGTTGGGGTGGCGAGAACGCAGACGTCGTTTTTGGAGCCTCTGGGTGAGTTCCCCGCGAGGCGGCCAAAGCGCTACGCGATGGTCGGATTCTTGAACGTGAGCATCGTCTCCCCGGGGCAGCTCATGGGGAAACGATGCTCACGAGCCGCGCGGAAGCGGCAGCGGCCGCAAGTACAGCTGGAGCATTGCTCTGGTGCAGCTTGCCGCGTTCGCCTGATGGCAGCGTGTGCATGCCCTGGGCGAGTCGGAAGGTCGACTGTAGTCGGGGGAGTATCTGTCGTGCACATTTTTGAGGGGAGTGGAAATGGCTAGCGTTAGTGGCCGTTTTGAGTATCCTGATGGACTGACTCCTGGTCAGTCAAAAGATGGCGGCCTGCACCATAACTTGTATGACGACCAAGGAAATCTCGTCGGGCACGGCAAGTTCATTCCTGACGGCGAGATTAAGGAAGACTCGACAGCGGAGCCGCCGCCGCTCTTCTTTGGTGCAAGCGGGTGTGACTGCGATTCGGATTCCCGATCGCGGGAGCGCTTGGAACCCGAGGAGATAGCCGAAGCCCTGATCATTCTCATCAAATTTGCGGCGTGGACTGCGCCACGCCTTAAGAGGTGGTGGAAAGATCGGGCTCTTCCGTTCACGAAGTCGACGCGTAGTAGATTTTCTCGGACTCGCAAGGATGACAGCTCAAACACATCTGACGAGTCGGTCACCTTGATCGGATCTGCACCTCCAGGGCCCTCGCGAGAAGTGATTGCCGAACTCGAAGAAGATCAAGTGAGTATGGGCAGCGAAGAGGCATCGGCGCGCTTCGCGGCAGCCCTGATGGCCAGGCTCTTCAGTGATGAGCAGATGGAAATTCTGCGTAATGCTCGGATTGAGAGTGAGGGTGGTTCTCCAGAGTTGAGTGCAGTTGAACAGCTCACGCTTCAGCAGGTCGTGGATAATGTCAGATTGATGCTCGAGGTGAACCCTTCATTGCTCACCAGGGAATCCTTGGCTGAACTCGGAAAGGTCCTCGCGAGAATTCAAGCCGTTGACGGAGCGCATTCCATTGAGGGATGAATTTCTGATCTCTGGGTCTTGAGGATTGGTCCCCTGGCGTTTAACTCTGTCGGGGGCGGGTGGCGGAGGGGATGGCGAGTGGCTGCCAACGTCACAGGGGATACCGGGCATGGGTCGGCGATCCGTTGCCGTGTTCTGGGCTGGCGGTTTCTGGAAGCTTCACTGGATGCCTTGGGGCCCGGCAAGACCGGGCCCCAAGGCCAGGTGATTCAGGACGGTCCGTGAGTTATCGACGTCTCGGACGCAGCTGGGTGATGTTGCTGGCCCCGGGCGAGGACGGCTGCGGGGCGTCCCTCGCTTGGGTCAGAACAGCACTGGCGAGGGTGAGAAGGGTGACCTGCTGGCGTAGTTCTTCGATCTCGGCGTTCTGGTCCTTGACCATCTGCCGAAGCCGGGTATTGGTCTCCCGCAGCTTCCTCTCGGACTCCGGGATCTGTGAGGTCTCACTCCGGACGCGTTCATAGAAGTGGTTCTTCAGATCGACGTGCCGTTTCATGAGGGCCATGCGGTGGACGCCGGCCTCGATGGCGAGGGCTTTGACGGTGAGACTCCCGTCCGACGCTGTCGGTGTCCCGGCAAGGAGCCGGTCGATGGCTTCGCGGATCCGGGCTCGCTCGTCGTCGTGACGGGGCTGGAGGGTCATGCGCTGGCCTTTGCGGACAGAGAGGTGGCGTCGTGGGCATCGGCTATTTCTCGGAGCCGGTCGGCATTGGCTTTGAGCCGCCGGCCGAGCGGGCCGGGTGACGCATCGGCCTGTTGATCGAGTTGGTCGGCGCGTTCTCGCATGAGGAGGGCGTGGGCGTCGGTGCGGACGGTGTTGCCGCAGCCGGGCCGGCAGTCGTACTGCCTCGGCGCGTTCGCCCCCGGCTCCGGCTCGCAGAGTGCCTTGTCCCGCTTGAATGCGCAGATCAGCATGGCCTCGGGGTTGTCGAAGAGGACGATTCCGTTCCGGTCGAGGAACTGGGCGGCCTTCTTCGCGAACGTCGCAGGGACGATCCGGCCCTCGAACCGCGGGGTCGTGGCGGCTGCGGTCAGCGCCCTGCGGGCGGCCGGGCCGGAGACCTTCTCCCCCGCGGCCAGACGATCACTTAGCCGGGCGGCAGTATCTGCGGCCGCGAGGGCGGTCTCGACGTCGAGGACGCTGTGGATGCCACCGCGGCTGCGGGAGCCGTAGCCGCTGGATGTTCGGGCGTCCAGGACGGTTCTCATGTGCCCGTACTGAATTGCGAGTGCCACCAGCCCGCCGGGACGGCGGGCAATGTGCCAGGCCAGAGTCCGGCGGAATCGCGACATCCCGATCGCTCCGTGGGGGTCCTGCGGAATGATCTGATTGGACAGCCCCTGAGTCTTGGCCTCGCGATTCACCCAGTCGACGAACTTATCGATCCGGTCGTTCAGAGTAGTGTTCTTCAACACCCCGTGGTATCCACGTTGGGAGGGAATGTCATGGTGGCTGGCGCTGAGGAGGAGTTCCCCGTCGGGGACCATCCGTTCCAGTACGCGAATCGCGTGGACAACCGGGGTGATCGCCACCCAGGGAACCTCACGTTCCTCGCCTGCGGAGACGTGGGTTCCGTCCTCGTCGGTGACGTTCTTGTAGTGCTGGCTGCGGATCAGATGCCGCCCGGGGGAGCCATCGGGTGCGGGAGCGGGATCAGGGCAGCAACCTGATCGCAATCCCTGCACCTCCTGTGGGCGCATGCCAGTCAAATATAGACAAAGAATAACTGCGGCTGTGCCGAGGTGCCGCATCAGCTCGGCGGCCTCATCGAAGTCAATGTGTTCGCGCCACGGCTTCCCGTCGATTCGACCGGTGACCGGTACTTGCAGAGGACACGGGCCCGGCCGCTCGGTGACCAGGGCGGACAACTGGTGCTGTGCGGTGAACCGTTCCACCTGGCTGGGGGTCGCGCCGGTGAGGGCAGATATGTAAGTGCGGGCCGGGGCGCGCTGCCCCTTCTGCTGAACGGAGGGCAGAGGAGAGCCCGACCGGATGAGAGGCAGTAGGAACTCCTTGAGCGCGACACGACTCTCCGGGGTCGCCTCGTTGGCTGCGGCGGCGGCGAACAGGCGGCCTCTTTCGGCCCAGGCCGCCAGGATGTCGTCGGCGAAGTCGTCGACGAAACGGATCGCCCAGACCAGCAGAGGACCCAGGACCTGCGGGTCCAGCGGCTCTGTACTGTTCTCGCCGTGCGCCGCGTCGTCAGCTGAAGGAAGAAAGTCATCGATTCCCTCGACCTCCCACGGAGGCCGGATGACGCCTGCGGGCTGGGCGCTGAGCTGATCGAACGCCCATAGATCCGTCAACCTGCTGCAGACCCTCTCCGCGTAACCGCGGGAGATCTTGCTGCAGCGTTCGGAGATGTAGGCCCGCCATACATGCTCGGTGCAGTCGGCGAGACTGGTGAAGCGACGTTTATGCAGCCACCGTGCCAGCCGTATCCATTCGTTGCAGGTGTCCCGAATGTCAAGGGCGGATGTCCTAGCCCGGGCTCCGGCCCCTCGGTCTTTGAGGTAGGTGGGCCGGAGCTGGCCGTTGATCATCGTCCAGGTGACGAGCTTCATCTCGCCGAGTAGGGGAGTCGGACAGCGTCTCCATTGGATCTTGACCAGCAGGGTGCTGGGGTTGTCGATGAGAGGGCCCAGAGGCCAGACGGCTTCGCAGTAGAGGGAGTTGGGGTGGGTGTTGCCCGGGCTGATCCACTGAGGTAGCACTGCCAGGGTGTCCGGGCCGGGAAGAGGCAGGATGTAGGGGTCGTATTCCGCAGTAAGGCTGGTCACGGGGCGAGGTCGCCTTTCACCAGGAGTTGGACAATGGTGCGGTCGATCTCGCTGACGCGGGCCAAGGACGCCTCCCAGGCGACCGAGCCGACCTTCCTGCGCAGGTCTTCCAGCCGCAGCAGATGATCGTTCCAGCGCTCGCGGAACATGCGGTCCTCCAGGACGGACTGCAGACTCACGATCTGCTGGTGCAGGTGGGCGAGCCGGGGGTGATGGCCGGGGTGGACGTATGCGTTTGCGCAGGCCAGGCAGAGCAGGAAGTCCGCTCCGCAGCCACCCTCGGGAGCCGGCCAGGGGCTGGTCTCCTCCTCTTCGCAATCCACCGTCGCTGTCTCCTGATGCTCCGGATCCGGCTCGCTGGCGATCTTCCCGCCAAAGACGGCAGCTCGGGCCTGGTCCAGGGCGTCGAGGGCACCATCGGTGAACACGTTCCGCGAAGCGCGCTGAACCCTCTTGTCGGGCAGCACATAGACGCTTTCGTGAGTTCGCTGGGTGTGCTGCAGAGGGCGACCCTCGCCCGTCACCGTTGTGCGGCGGATCCGCTGGAACGGCGCCCCACCGAGCCCGTTGCTCTCGGCCCACCACCGAGACATCGCGTCCGAGACACCAAAGGACAGGGGCCACTGCGGGGCCGGCCGGTCCAGATCCGCGTGCTTGTCCTCGGACCGGTAGGCGCGAGCGACCATCAGAAGATCGGCACCAGGCTTCAGCCGGTGGGCCATGGCCCGCGCGTGCGCAGTGGCCTCCAGCGCCTGAGTGATCAGCCTCCCGAGCGAGTCGGCCCCTGAATCGGTGATGTTCTCGGTGGAGAACCACCGACCGCCGCCTGCTCTGCGCTTCTCGACCTGAACCTGATAGGTCACCGAGGTGGTCTCGCCGACCGACGGCGCCGCCGTTGGCACCGGCATACGGTCATAGACGGACAGATTCCATCCGAACCTGTCCGTCAGCAGGACTGCCAGCGCAGTGAGCTCACCACCGGTCAAGAAGAGCCTTCCCCACGTCTGCTCGGGCCCCCTGCCGCCCAACAGCTTGTGGTTCGTCACGCCGAACTGTCCACTCGGGTAGAGAGTACGGGGGACATCGCCAGAGCGGGCGAGGTGATCCAGAATCCTCCCGATCTTCCACTCGCGGCTTCCCCTGGAGAGATCGCCGCCCCGCCAGCGGTTCAGCAGGCGCGTGTTCTCACCGATCCGCAGCCAGGCCGACCGGAACTGGCGCCGAGCGATCAGTACCACCCGTTCCCACTCGGCCTCCTCATAGGACTGCTTACTCGGCTTCGACCGAGGGATCCGACGGGCCAACTCCTCCGCCAAGGGCCCAGTCGCCAAACGCGGGTCCCGTCGCAGAATCGTGCGAACCGCTGCCTGCTTGTTCCTGCCGCTGCTGGTGCCCTTGTTCTCGTCCCGCCAGCTCTGCATCACACTGACGGTCAGACCATCCAAGTCCTTCGGCGGACTGTCCAGCTTCGCGAGAAACTCTGTGAACAACTTGATGTTCGACCAGAAACTCCGACTGGACCTGTGACTCGTCCAGTTCCTGGACTGGCCGGCGAACGCGTTGGCCAGAGACCGCTGCATCGGCTCAGCAACAGGAAGTTCGGCGAAGTCGAACTCCTTCTTGTAGCCCGCCTTGTTGGTGATTGTGACGACCAGTCCGTCCGGGGCCAGCGGCGGATCAACGCGGTGATCGGGCGGCGGCGGGATCGCCCTGCGCCCCCGGCCGCTCACGACACCGTCCCGAGAAGCGTGTCAATGTCCTGGATCCCGGCTGTCTCCCGGGCCAGTCGGGCGAAGACACCGTCCAGATCCTCCGTGCCCTTGTCCTGGTCGTCAGTGGTGTCGGCCATGGCCAGGATCGATTCGAGCTGCAGGTGAGCGACAGGCGAAAGGTAATGCCGTTTCGTCGTCTCCACGTCCGAATGACCGAGGATCGTCTTCACCAGCCACCACGGGTCGCCGAACAGCAGGGCGAAGTCCCGCCTCTCGGCCTTCGTGAGTCCGTAACGGGTCTCCACCAGCTGGTTCAGCACGATCAGCAGATAGAGCGCCGCCGAGTGCCGGGCCGAGTGTGGGGTGGCGTACGGGCTCTTGGCCCGCATCGCTGTCAGCCGCAGATCACGGGTGACCTTCCGCTCCTTCTCGGTCAGCAGGACCTTCTCGCAACGCTGGTTCGCCGTTCTGAAGACCCCGTTCCACCGCTCGGGTGGCATGGGCATGCCCTGCTCGGTCAGCCATAGATACGCGGGTTCTGGCCCCTCCGGCCCCTCCAGGAACAGTGACTGCCGTTCCATCCAGCGCAGCCGGCTCAGCTCCCGCTCGCCGACGACGCCGTTCCGGTCGACCCACTCGACCTTCGGCTTCAGCCCGCCAGTCATCCGGGTGATGAGCCGCATCTGGGGCAGCCGTTCGTAGCGGCCCGTCGCCTGGGCTCGCGTGATGGCCCAGGCCCGCTCGGACTGGATGTATGCCTCGACCTGGCCGACCGCATCGACCGAGACGTAGAAGACCCTGCTGCTCTTCGACCGCGTCACCGCCCCCGCTATTCGCCCGTGGCAGTAGCGCCCGTGCCGTAGCTGCTGAGTGGGCAATTCGAACGTCAGCAGTGACCCGCCTTCCTGCCGCCGCAGAGCCGACGACAGCAGCAGCTGCACGAAGCTGGTGTTCCGTATCTCCGTCCGCGAATCCCACCCCGGCACCGGTATCCCGCCTCGGCCGTGGCCGCGCAGGCCGATGTCCGACCACAGGCCCCAGGTCCGCGGCGTCAGCCACGACACACGCGAGCTGACCGAGTCCGCCGCCCGGTCCTCTGGCCGCGAGATGTCCACAGGCATGGGACGCACCCCAGCCCACTTGAACAGCTTCGTGAAGGCCGCCGCCTCCCGATCCCACTTCGTTCCGCTGATCTGCCCCGGGTTCTCCGGCGCCTCGCACCGCCAGTCCCGAAAGTCCCCCAGGTCCTGCTGAGTCGCCTGCCGCCACTCGACACCCCGCGAGGACAGAAAATCCAGCAGAAGACGCATATCCGTCGAGTAATTCCGCTTCGACTCACGCTCCATATTCCGGAAGGTGCTCGACCGGACGAAATCCAGAAGATCCGCATCGACCATTCCGTCCGGCCGTACGAACACCGGATCACCCGGCTTCAGGCCCATCCGGGCCACCGCTTCCGGCAGATCCCGAACCCCCAAAACACCCTCAGGCGGGAGCGTCCCCCACCGACCTGGGTCCGGTACCCGCACTACTTGCCACGTACTCAACTGCTGTCACTCCCGACGCTTGAACTCACTCAATCATCAGGGAAGCGGAGAACTCCGGGGCGGAATGGCCGCAGAAGAAACTCACCGTGGGCCTCAGCCCGGCGTCGGTGCCGAAAGCCGGCAGCGGCTTCGACCTCGCCGTCGCCAGCGCCGTCCTGGGCGCCGCCGAGCGGATCGACCCGCGGGTGCTCGCCGACCTCGTGATGATCGGCGAGCTGGGACTGGACGGCCGGGTGCGGCCGGTCCGGGGCACGCTGCCCGCGGTCGTCGCGGCGGTCGACGCCGGGTACGAACAGGTCGTGGTGCCCGAGTGCGCCGCCGCCGAGGCCTCGCTGGTGCCGGGCGTTTCCGTGCTGGGCGTCCGCAGCCTGCGCCAGCTGATCGCCTTCCTCACCGACGAGCCGGTGCCCGAGGAGGAACCAGCCCACCAGGGACGGCCCGACCCGCTCCTCGCCGGACTGCGGATGCCCGGCACCGGCGCGGCCACCGGCATGCACAGCGCCGGCGCGGCACAGTACGACACCGGCCACGACCTCGCGGACGTCGTCGGCCAACTCCCGGCGCGGACCGGGGTGGAGGTGGCGGCGGCCGGCGGACACCACCTTTTCCTCGAGGGGCCGCCGGGAGCGGGCAAGACCATGCTCGCGGAGCGGCTGCCCTCGCTCCTGCCCCCGCTCGACCGGCAGGAGTCCCTGGAGGTCACCGCCGTGCACTCAGTGGCCGGCCTGCTGCCCCCGGACAAGCCCCTGATCGACACTGCCCCCTACTGTGCCCCGCACCACTCGGCCACCATGCAGGCGCTCGTCGGCGGCGGCCCCGGTATGGCCCGCCCCGGAGCCGTGTCGCTCGCGCATCGGGGCGTGCTCTTTTTGGACGAGACCCCCGAGTTCGGCAGCCACGCCCTGGACGCCCTGCGCCAGCCGCTGGAGGCCGGGCACGTCGTCATCGCACGCAGCTCGGGCGTGGTGCGCTTCCCGGCGAGGTTCCTCATGGTGCTCGCCGCCAACCCCTGTCCCTGCGGCCGCTTCTCGCCGAAGGGCACCCTGTGCGAGTGCCCGCCCTCATCGATCCGCCGTTATCAGGCCCGGCTGTCCGGCCCGCTGCTCGACCGGGTCGACCTGCGGGTCGAGGCCGAACGCGTCACCCGCGCCGAACTGACCGCCGACGGAGCCTGCGGCGAGTCCACCGCCACGGTCGCCGACCGGGTGCGCGCGGCCCGGGAACGTGCCGCGAGGCGGCTCACGGGCACCCCGTGGCGCACCAACAGCGACATCCCCGGACGGGAGCTGCGCAACCGCTGGCACGCGGCACCCGGCGCGATGGACGACGCCGAGCGGAGCCTGGAGCGAGGCGTGCTCAGCGCACGCGGACTCGACCGGGTGCTGCGGGTCGCGTGGACGGTCGCCGACCTGGTCGGCCGCGACCGGCCCGACGCCAGGGACGTCGCCCTCGCACTGCACCTGCGCACCGGCGTCCCGCGCGGGGTGCCCATGGCGATCGGGGCGTTGACATGAGCGGCGCCGCCGAGCCCGCCGCCGGGCCCATGGACGGCGAACTCCTCGCCCGGATCTTTCTCACACGCGTCGTCGAACCCGGCGACGAGACCGCCGGGCGGTGGGTACGGGAGCTGGGCGCGCGGGAGGTGGCGGCACGGTTGCGAGCAGGGGGCGAGCCGTTGCCGGGGGCGAGCGGCCGGCGCTGGGCCGGGTCGCTGGCACGGGCCGAGCGGGCCGACCCCGGCCGGGATCTCGCCGTCGCGCGGAGTGCCGGGGCGCGGTTCGTGCACCCCGGGACGGCCGAGTGGCCCCGGCAGCTCGACGACCTGGGGGACGGCCGGCCCCTCGGGCTGTGGGTGCGCGGCCCCGCCGACCTGCGGATGTGGGCGCTGCGCTCGGTCGCCGTCGTCGGCGCCCGCGCCTGCACCGAGTACGGCGCCCACATGGCCGCCACCCTCGCAGCCGAGCTCGCCGAGCGCGGCTGGGTCGTGGTCTCCGGCGGCGCCTACGGGGTCGACGGCGCCGCTCACCGCGGCGCGCTCGGCTCGGGCGGTGCCACCGTCGCCGTACTCGCCTGCGGCGTCGACCGGCCCTACCCGCGCGGACACACCGGACTGATCAGCAGGATCGCGGAACAAGGGCTGGTCATCGGAGAGTTGCCGCCCGGCGATCACCCGACTCCGAGCAGGTTCATTCTCCGCAACCGGGTCATCGCCGCACTCACCCGGGGCACCGTGGTCGTCGAGGCCGCGCACCGCAGCGGCTCCCTGGTGACCGCCAGGGCGGCCGGGCACCTCGGACGTCACACGATGGGAGTACCGGGGCCGGCCACCAGCGGGCGCTCGGCCGGAGTGCACGAACTGCTGAGGCAGGGCGCGGTACTGGTCACCGATGCCGCGGAGATCGTCGAACTGGTCGGGGACATGGGCGAACTGGCCCCGGAACGACGCGGGCCGGTGCTGCCCCGGGACCTGCTGCGACCCACCGCCCGCCAGGTCCTCGACGCGCTGCCCGCGCGCGGCGCGGCCCTCGCCGACGGGATCGCGCGCGACGCACGGACCACCCGGGACGACGCGATCGCGAGACTGTACGAACTGCGAGCACTCGGTTACGTCGAACGACACGGCGATGGCTGGAAGTTGACACGCCAGGCGGTGATCCCGGCCGACGACGGTTCCGGCGTGCCCTGACGGAGGGTGTTCGGCCGTCCGGGGGAACGGCTACATCCCTTGGAAAATACGTCAGTTGGAGCACCCGGGTGATCACGCAGAGCGACGTGGTTCACCCGGTGGGATGACGCGCGGGACACCCTCGTACCCGTCCCGACCTCACTTCCTCGCACACCGCGACCCCTTAGTCACGCTACGCTCACAAGCGTCCCTGCACGGAACGACGGTACGGAAGGACGCCCGGCAGGCGATATCGCAGGCGATACGGGCAGGCGGCACAGACAGGCAGCTCGGCATCAGACGGACAGCTCACCCAGGCAGCACCACTCCACTGCAGAACGGCACAAGGCGACGAATGCCCCAGCACACCTCCGGGTCCGACCGGGCGGCGATCCCCCCAGCCGCCCGTGACGGTGGCAGCGTGCGGCCGCCCGCTCCCTCGACGCTCGACGAGCTGTGGCGGTCGTACAAGGCGACGGGCGACGAGCGGCTGCGGGAGCAGCTGATCCTGCACTACTCGCCATTGGTGAAGTACGTCGCGGGCCGGGTCAGCGTGGGGCTGCCGCCCAATGTCGACCAGGCGGACTTCGTCTCCTCCGGGGTGTTCGGGCTGATCGACGCGATCGAGAAGTTCGACGTCGACCGGGAGATCAAGTTCGAGACCTACGCGATCACCCGCATCAGGGGCGCGATGATCGACGAACTGCGGGCCCTGGACTGGATTCCGCGCTCGGTGCGGCAGAAGGCGCGCAAGGTCGAGCGGGCGTACGCGACGCTGGAGGCACGGCTCAGGCGTACGCCGACGGAGAGCGAGGTCGCCGGCGAGATGGGCATTGCCGTGGACGAGCTGCACGCGGTTTTCAGCCAGTTGTCGCTCGCCAACGTCGTCGCCCTGGAGGAGTTGCTGCACGCCGGGGGCGACGGCGGCGACCGGCTCAGCCTGATGGACACCCTGGAGGACACTGCCGCCGACAACCCGGTGGAAGTGGCCGAGGGCCGGGAGCTGCGACGGTTCCTGGCGCGGGCGATCAACACACTCCCGGAACGGGAGAAGACCGTGGTCACGCTGTATTACTACGAGGGGCTCACCCTGGCCGAGATCGGCCATGTGCTGGGGGTTACCGAGAGCAGGGTCAGCCAGATCCACACCAAGTCCGTGCTCCAGCTCAGGGCGAAGCTGGCGAGCTTCCGGGGCTGAGCCGGCCGACTCGACCCGCCGGCTGAGCCGGCCGCCGGGCCCGTCGGTGAGATACGGCTGTTTGACCTGCGGTTTCGGCCGGGGGACTCCCGTCTCGCGCGGC
Organism: Streptomyces incanus; assembly: GCF_042656345.1. Lineage (NCBI taxonomy): Bacteria > Bacillati > Actinomycetota > Actinomycetes > Kitasatosporales > Streptomycetaceae > Streptomyces > Streptomyces incanus. The sequence goes on along the minus strand of NZ_JBHSPC010000096.1, from coordinate 7,166 downwards.
GCGTCCGTAAAGTGGTGGCGTGCCAAGGATTCGAGCGGCCTCCGTGGCCGAGCACCGGTCGATGCAACGCGCCGCCCTGCTGGACGCGGCACGCTCCCTGCTGTCCGAGGGCGGTACGGAGGCGCTGACCTTCCCCGCCCTCGCCGAACGCACGGGCCTGGCGCGCTCGTCCGTCTACGAGTACTTCCGGTCCCGGGCGGCCGTCGTCGAGGAACTGTGCGAGGTCGACTTCCCGGTCTGGGCGGCCGAGGTGGAGACGGCGATGGCCGCGGCCGGCGGGGCCGAGGCCAAGATCGAGGCGTATGTCCGCAAGCAGTTGGAACTGGTCGGGGACCGGCGTCACCGGGCCGTGGTGGCGATCTCCGCGAGCGAACTCGACGGGGGCGCCCGGGAAAAGATCCGCGCGGCACACGGCGGCCTCGTCGCGATGATTGTCGAGGCCCTGGGCGAACTGGGTCACGACCAGCCCCGGCTCGCGGCGATGCTGCTCCAGGGCGTGGTCGACGCGGCGGTGCGCCGCATCGAACTCGGCGCCGCCGAACACCCGGAGACGATCACGGAGGCAGCGGTCGCCATGACCCTGCGCGGCGTCCAGCCCTGACGGCCGCCGCCTCGCCGCCCGACCTCCCGTCGCCCGCCCGGCCGGTCACTCGGGTACCGGCAGGCCGAGGACCGGGAGGAGCCTCGGCGGGCCGTTGCGCAGGAGCCAGGGCGGGAGCAGGGAGAGCGGGTCGAGGTAGACGTCCGCCCTGAGCAGGCCCCAGTGAAGGCAGGGGGCCGCGCAGTGAGGGCTCCTCGCCGGGGCCGTCGCCGCCACCGCGCCGATCACCTCGCCCGGCGCCACCTCGGTCCCCTTCTCCACCGACGGGACGACCGGCTCGTAGGTCGTACGCAGCGGTGGCGTCCCCGTGCCCGACAGCTCCACCGAGACGACGCCCCGCCCGGCCACCTGCCCGGCGAAGGAGACCCGGCCCGCCGCCACCGCCCGCACCGGCGTCCCCGGGGCCGCCGCCAGGTCCACTCCCCGGTGTCCGCGTCCGTACACGGTCTCCGGCGGTTCCCAGCCCCGCAGCACCCGGGGCCGTACCCCCACGGGCCAGGCCCGTCCGACGGCCGGCACTCCGGCATCGGCGTCCGGCGCCCCGGCACCGGGGGCCGGAGCCGCGTCCCCAGCCCCAGCCCCAGCAGGGTTCCCGGCGTCGGCCGTGAGCAGCAGCGGCAGTGCCGGCGGCAGTGCCGGCGGCGGTGACAGCAGGGTCGTCGGTGTCAGGACCAGCAGGACGATCAGGCGTGCCCATGCCCTCGGGAATCGGCTCACTCGCATGCCGGAGAGCCTCCCCCGGAATCCGTGATCACGGCCCGGACCTGTGGACCGCCACCCGATTGTGGACAACGGCGTCACCCAGTACCCCGCGGGTCCCGTACACTTCTGGTGGCGACCCGGGTCACCGGGTCGACTTCGCACGCCCCGACATCAGGACTGGTCACGACCGCTCCCGGTGTCAGCGCCCCTCGGTCCTTCGTGGCAATGGCGCGTCGTGGGCGTCAGGCGCGGGAGCCGCCGGTTCCCGCGGCACAACCGAGAAAATCAAGGAGATGCGGCCATGGCCGTCGTCACGATGCGGGAGCTGCTGGAGAGCGGCGTCCACTTCGGTCACCAGACCCGTCGTTGGAACCCGAAGATGAAGCGCTTCATCTTCACCGAGCGCAACGGCATCTACATCATCGACCTGCTCCAGTCGCTGTCGTACATCGACCGCGCCTACGAGTTCGTCAAGGAGACCGTCGCCCACGGCGGCACGGTCATGTTCGTCGGTACGAAGAAGCAGGCGCAGGAGGCCATCGCGGAGCAGGCCACCCGCGTCGGCATGCCTTACGTCAACCAGCGCTGGCTGGGCGGCATGCTCACCAACTTCTCGACCGTCTACAAGCGTCTGCAGCGCCTCAAGGAACTCGAGCAGATCGACTTCGAGGACGTGGCCGCCTCCGGCCTCACCAAGAAGGAGCTGCTGGTCCTCTCCCGCGAGAAGGCCAAGCTGGAGAAGACCCTCGGCGGTATCCGCGAGATGCAGAAGGTGCCCAGCGCCGTCTGGATCGTGGACACCAAGAAGGAGCACATCGCGGTCGGCGAGGCCCGGAAGCTCAACATCCCGGTCGTCGCCATCCTCGACACCAACTGCGACCCCGACGAGGTCGACTACAAGATCCCGGGCAACGACGACGCGATCCGCTCCGTCACCCTGCTCACCCGCGTGATCGCCGACGCGGTCGCCGAGGGCCTCATCTCTCGTTCCGGTGTCGCCACCGCGGGCAAGGGCGAGAAGGCCGCCGGCGAGCCCCTCGCCGAGTGGGAGCGCGACCTGCTCGAGGGTGAGAAGAAGGCCGACGAGACCCCGGCCGCCGCCGAGGCCGAGAAGCCCGCCGAGGCTCCCGAGGCCGAGGCCCCCGCCGCCGACGCCCCGGCCGCCGCCGAGGCCGAGGCCGAGAAGCCGGCCGAGGAGGCCCCCGCGGCCGACGCCGCCCCGGCCGCCGAGGCCGCCGAGGCCGAGCAGGCCTGAGCTGCCCGTCAGTGCTGATGACGGCGGGAGCGAGTGACATGATCCCCCATTGCCTGAAGGGCATGGGAGATCCCCCCACCGCTCCCGCCGTTCACCCGTAGGCGCGCGGCGCGTCACGGTTCCCCGGTTCGGACAGCTCACTGTGGACCGCAGACCCCGCAGATCTCCGATTCTCCAGACTTCGAGAAAGATTCACAGACTCATGGCGAACTACACCGCCGCCGACGTCAAGAAGCTCCGGGAGCTCACCGGCGCCGGCATGATGGACTGCAAGAAGGCGCTGGACGAGGCCGAGGGCAACGTCGAGAAGGCCGTCGAGGCGCTCCGTATCAAGGGCCAGAAGGGCGTCGCCAAGCGCGAGGGCCGCTCCGCCGAGAACGGCGCCGTGGTCTCGATCATCGCCGACGACAACTCCTCCGGCGTCCTCGTCGAGCTGAAGTGCGAGACGGACTTCGTCGCCAAGGGCGAGAAGTTCCAGGCCGTGGCCAACGCCATCGTCGAGCACGTCGCCGCGACCTCCCCGGCCGACATCGAGGCCCTGCTCGCCTCCGAGATCGAGGCCGGCAAGACCGTCCAGGCGTACGTCGACGAGGCCAACGCCAACCTGGGCGAGAAGATCGTCCTGGACCGCTTCGCCCAGTACACCGACGGCTACGTGGCGGCGTACATGCACCGCACGATGCCCGACCTGCCCCCGCAGATCGGTGTTCTCGTCGAGCTCGACAAGCCGAACGCCGAGGTCGCCAAGGGCGTCGCCCAGCACATCGCCGCGTTCGCGCCGAAGTACCTCTCCAAGGAGGACGTGCCGGCCGAGGTCGTCGAGACCGAGCGCCGCGTCGCCGAGGAGACCACCCGCGCGGAGGGCAAGCCCGAGGCCGCCCTGCCGAAGATCGTCGAGGGGCGCCTGAGCGGCTTCTTCAAGGACGCCACGCTGCTGGGTCAGCCCTACGCGCTGGACAACAAGAAGTCCGTCCAGAAGGTTCTGGACGAGGCCGGTGTCACCCTGAAGCGCTTCACGCGCATCAAGGTCGGCATCTGAGTCCGTACCGCGACGGGCGTGCGACCCCTATAGGGTCGTCAGCAGTCGTTCGGACACGCCGTCACGCACGCGCGCGTGCCGGACGACAGCAGATCTGACGAGGAGGCCATTGCCGTATGGGATGCGTAGTACACCCCACCGGCAGTGGCCTCCTTCGTATGTGCAACAGGTGAAAGAGGCGGGATCCCCGATGACCAAGGCTGAGAAGAGCGACGACGGCACAGTGCACGGACGGTTTCTGCTGAAGCTGTCCGGAGAGGCCTTCTCCGGTGGCGGAGGCCTGGGCGTCGATCCCGACGTGGTGCACGCCATCGCACGCGAGATCGCGGCGGTCGTCCGTGACGGCGCCGAGATCGCCATCGTCATCGGCGGCGGCAACTTCTTCCGCGGTGCCGAACTCCAGCAGCGCGGCATGGACCGGGCCCGCTCGGACTACATGGGCATGCTCGGCACCGTGATGAACTGCCTCGCGCTCCAGGACTTCCTGGAGAAGGAGGGCGTGGACTGCAGGGTCCAGACCGCCATCACCATGGGCCAGGTCGCCGAGCCCTACATCCCGCTGCGGGCCGTACGGCACCTGGAGAAGGGCCGCGTGGTCATCTTCGGCGCCGGCATGGGCATGCCGTACTTCTCCACCGACACCACTGCCGCCCAGCGCGCCCTGGAGATCGACGCCGAGGCACTGCTGATGGGCAAGAACGGCGTGGACGGGGTCTACGACTCCGACCCGAAGACCAACCCCGACGCGGTGAAGTTCGACCAGCTCGGATACGGCGAGGTCATCACGCGTGATCTGAAGGTCGCCGACGCCACGGCCGTCACCCTGTGCCGCGACAACAAGCTCCCCATCGTCGTCTTCGAACTGCTGACTGAGGGCAATATCGCGCGCGCCGTCAAGGGTGAGAAGATCGGCACACTGGTGGGTGACCCGACGGACCGGAAGTGACCGGACCACAAGCACCCGTCCGAGGGGCGACACCCCGGGGGGACGGACGGGACGGACCGGGCCGGGGGATGGACAATGTCCCACCGGTCGGGAACCGTGCAGGAAGAAGACGCGACGCAGCCGGCCGCCGCCCCGACAGGGAACCGTGGCCGGGCCTACTCAAGACACGCAGGAGCAAGTGGTGATCGAAGAGACCCTCCTCGAGGCCGAGGAGAAGATGGAGAAGGCCGTCGTGGTCGCCAAGGAGGACTTCGCCGCGATCCGCACCGGCCGTGCGCACCCGGCGATGTTCAACAAGATCGTGGCCGACTACTACGGCGCACTGACGCCGATCAACCAACTGGCCTCGTTCTCCGTGCCCGAGCCGCGCATGGCCGTGGTGACGCCGTTCGACAAGAGCGCGCTGCGCAACATCGAGCAGGCCATCCGCGACTCCGACCTGGGCGTCAACCCGAGCAACGACGGCAACATCATCCGCGTGGTGTTCCCCGAGCTGACCGAGGAGCGCCGCCGCGAGTTCATCAAGGTCGCCAAGGCCAAGGGCGAGGACGCCAAGGTCTCCATCCGCGCCGTGCGCCGCAAGGCCAAGGACGGCATCGACAAGATGATCAAGGATGGCGAGGTCGGCGAGGACGAGGGCCGCCGTGCGGAGAAGGAGCTCGACGACACCACCGCGAAGTACGTCGCCCAGGTGGACGAGCTCCTGAAGCACAAGGAAGCGGAACTCCTCGAGGTCTGATGAACGACTCTTCCTGGGGGGCGCCGCAGGCCGGGTACTGGGGGCCGCCCGACCAGGGGCCCGTCCAGGGAGCTGTCCCGGCGGGTCCCCCGTACGATGCGCACTACGCGCAGCAGACTCGCCCCATGCCGGTCGTGCCCGGCGAACCCGAACACGGCGGTGATCAGGAGGTGGACCAGGGGGCCGCTCGGCCGAGCGGCCCCCTGGTCCGAGACGAGACGGCGCGGGCACGCTCCCATCCCGGGGAGATACCGCAGAATCCGGAGTCCATGTCCGACACCCCGCAGCCGGCGCCCCCGCCGAAGAAGAAGAGCGCGGGGCGCAATCTGGGTGCCGCGATAGGGGTCGGCCTCGGGCTCGGCGTGCTGGTCGCCGTGTCGCTGTTCGTCGTCAAGGCCGTCTTCGTCGGTGTCGTCGCTGTCGCCATCGTGGTGGGCCTGCGGGAGCTGACGAAACGGCTGGACGAGCGCAAGGGCATCAAGGTGCCGTTCGTGCCGCTCGCCGTCGGCGGTGCGGCCACGATCGTCGCCGGATACGTCCGGGGCGCCGACGGCGCGTGGATCGCGATGGCGCTCACCGCGCTGGCGGTGCTGGTCTGGCGGATGGCCCAACCGCCCGAGAACTACCTCAGAGACGTCACGGCGGGGGTCTTCGCCGCGTTCTACGTGCCGTTCCTGGCGACCTTCGTGTCGATGATGCTGGCCGCGGACGACGGGCCCTGGCGGGTACTGACGTTCATAGTGATCACGGTCGTCGCCGACACCGGTGCGTACGCCGTCGGCTGGCGCTTCGGCACGCACAAGCTCGCCCCGCGCATCAGCCCCGGCAAGACCCGCGAGGGCCTGCTGGGCGCGGTCGCCTTCGCCATGGTGGCGGGCGCACTGTGCATGCAGTTCCTGATCGACGACGGCATCTGGTGGCAGGGGCTGCTGCTCGGGCTCGCGGTCTCGGTCAGCGCCACCCTCGGCGACCTGGGCGAGTCCATGATCAAGCGGGACCTCGGTATCAAGGACATGGGCACGCTGCTGCCCGGCCACGGCGGCATCATGGACCGCCTGGACTCCCTGCTGCCGACGGCGCCGGTGGTGTGGTTGCTGCTGGTGGTATTCGTCGGGTCCGGCTGACCGGACAGCCGTGACGTCGTGCGGACCCCCGCCCTGGTGGCGGGGGTCCGCCGTTTCACTCGTCGAGTGGGGTGTCGCGGTCGCCGCGGGCGAGTCGATCATCGCGATGTGGATCATGGCTTCGCGGCGGTGCGGGAGGATCTCGTGGCAGCCGGCGAGGTGGCGCTGGTACCCCAGCCGGCCGAAGGTCCCGGCCGGGCTGTGCGGACTCGCCTCCGGGGGACGGCCTACGACGTGTCGAGCCGGTCGGCCGAGCCGCTGCGGCACGCACGCGGACACCTGCTTCCGCACGTAACCGGCACGCAACCGCAAGGTCTCACGTCGCCGACGGACGACTTGCCGGTCTTGCCGCTGTGGTGCACCCGCCTGTGTCCCGGGCACCGCGGAGGGGCGCCTCGCACTCTCTCATCAACGGACGGTCGAGTGCGCCCGCATGCACGGGAGCATCGGCGATCGGGGCGCACCCGCTCGACAATGGCGAGCGAAGGCTGACAGGACGATGGCGTACGGCGAGCCGTGCGAGCGGCCGGCCGCACAGGTCGCGATGCGGTGCTCTGCCCGCCGGAAGGTCGCGATGCCCATCGAGATCAGGGGTGCTCGCCTCGCCCAGGACTGCTCAGGGCGTGCCGCCCTTCACCGACGTCCCGGCCGGCACACCCCGGGCAGGCCACGCGTAGTGAAAGGGCCACCGCCAGGACCCTGGGGGCTGTCGAAAAATAACTCGTCGATTTCTGGCTTCCGTTGGCCCGTAGGATGCCGG
>NZ_JBHSPC010000095.1:33027-153636 GCF_042656345.1 Streptomyces incanus | reverse complement strand
GTCCGCAGTGACCAGGCATGGGTGCAAGACTCACTCCTGCTCACTGGCTAGGAACGGTTCCTGTGCGACGACCGCGTCGGCGGTGAGCCCGGCAGCACGACGATCGTCAGCACATCGCCACCGGCCCCGGTCACCGGCGCCTCCTCGCCTGCCGCCAGGACCGCACCTACCGGTACGGGGGCGCTCCGGCCTCTTGTGCCGCTGTCCGGGGCGCGAGTGCCCGGGATGCGAGTGCCAGGGATGCGAGTGCCCGGGATGCGAGGTGGTCACCTGCCGTTGGATGGTGGAGTCATGAACCATCACCAGCCCCCGCAAACGATCGACATCGACACCCGGCTCGTCACGACCGGTGCCGTGCTCACCGCGGCCGGTGCCGTGGTGGCGTGCACCGGCATGGTCATCGCGGCCTTCGCCGTGTTCGCCGCAGGTCGGCGCATGATCCGCGGCATGGAAGTGCCTCCGGCCCAGCAGGCGGCCATGAAGTGGCAGCAGGCCAAGGAGGCGTCCCGAGCGGGCATACAGGCGTGGCAGTCCGCTTCCGACAACCGGAACGGGTCGCCGGCCCGCTAGCCCAGGCCCGGCCCATGGCTGGGTGAGACGCGGAAGGAGAGCTGCTGCAACCGCCGACGCCTGCGGAAGCATTCGGCGCGGGGCTGTCTCGCACAGCCTGGGGTTCGCCATCGGCGAGTTCGAACGCCACGGGGGACACAGTCGCCGTGTTCGTCAAGGGCTGTGGGGGCCTCGTATGCCGGGGGCGTTGTCGGCGCTGAGTGCGTTCTCCCGCAGGCCCGGTTCGGTGCGGAGCGTCCTGGCGAACCAGTCGCCGTAGCGGTTTCCCAGAAACGGGGCCGTGGCGCCGTGGAGGAGAACGCTCAGGCCCACGGTCACGGCGATGACGCCGTTCAGCAGCGTCGTCCCGGGCAGGTGCTCCTCGAAGGCCAGCAGGCCGAAGACCAGGGAGGCGAGCCCGCGCGGACCGAACCACCCGACGTAGGCGACGGAGGCGGCCCGCAGACCGGCGTCGGCCATGGCCAGAGCGACCGGCAGCATCCGGACCGCGGTCAGGCTGATCAGCGCGTAGACCACCATCCGCCACGTCAGGTGCTGAAGGGTCGGCCCCAGGATGACCGCGCCGAAGACCAGGAAGCTCACCGAGGCGAGCAGGAGCCCGAGCCGCTCGCTGAACGTCGCGCTCTGCGTGGGACCCGGGCCTTCGGCCCGAGCGACACGCCCTGACGACGCGCCACGCAGCCGGCCGCCGAAGGCCAGACCGGCGACCCAGGCACCGATGAAGCCGCTGCCTTCGACCGTGGCGCACAGCGCGTAGGTGATCACGGGAACGGCGAACGTCAGGAACTGCCGCCACGCAGGAGTGCTCCAGTCCCGAGCAACCGACCAACGCAACACGCCCGCCCCGGCCCAACCGGCGGCGAGTCCGATCGCACCGCTCAGCAGCAGCGCACGCAGGAACGTCACGACGACGCCCGGATGCCCCTCCCCCTCACCCGCCGCCGCCAGCGCCAGTACGAAGAACGGAAGCACCAGACCGTCGTTCAGACCTGATTCGACGCCCAGGCCGCCTCGGACCAACGCCGGGACCCGCTTGTTGGAGAAGGCCTGCTGCCCGAGCGCGGCATCCGTCGGAGCCAGGATGACGCCGACCAGCGCCAGCTCCCACACACCCAGACCGGGCAGGAGGGGCCAGGCCACTCTCCTGGGCCAGGACGACATCGAGGAGGCGGCCACCGCGCTGGAGCCCGGCAGTTCCGCCGGCATCCTGGTCCACGAGAACCTGTGGGCCGTTCCCTTCGTCACCGCTCTGCGCCGAGGCGGGGCCGGGATGGTCGTCTCCGGGCGGATCCCGTTGCCCGCAGTCCTCGACGCCCTCGACGCGGCTGAGGTCGCTCGCTGAGCAGAAGGGAAACAACCATGCCAGGCCTCATCCGCGGGGTCGCGCGTACTGCCGTCGTCGCCGGAACGGCGACCGCCGTATCGAACCGCGTGTCACGCCGCCAGCAGGGACGCTGGGCAGCTCAGCAGGAATCCGAGGCACCCTCGCCTCAGCCGACGTCCCATGCCGCGCAGTCTCCGGCTCCGCCGGCCCCCGACATGACCAGCAGGATCGAACAGCTGAAGCAGCTCGGCGAACTCAAGACTCAGGGCGTTCTCACCGATACCGAGTTCGAGGAGCAGAAGCGCAGGATCCTCGGATCATGACCGGCTCCCGTCGAGAGCCCCACGCGGCTTTCCTCCAGGCGCCCTGACGGTCTCGTGGACACGCACCATGATCAGCCCCGATCGGGGGCACTGCCGAAGCGATCAGCGGCAGACAGGGTCATACCGGCGCTGTCTTGGCGCCGCCTGTCACGGGCTTCGCTTGAGGCGGGGGGTCAGTGCTGTGTGGCGACCATGTCTTCGATCTCCTTGAGTACGAGGTCGGGACGGTCCTTCGGCACCTCGTGGGAACTGCCCTTGGCGGTGACGAGCGTTCGGTTGGGCCCGTCCTGGGCGAACGAAGCGGCGGCGTCGCGCCAGCGCTGGGCGTCCACGGGAGACCCGTCGAGCGGGGTCTTCCCCGAAACTATGACCGTTGCCGGTACCGCGTCCGGCCAAGTGACCTTATGGAATGCCTTGTGCGCAGGGACGAAGTTCTCCGCGGTGGAGATGAGCTGGCGGTTCTGCGGCTTGTCGGGGTCCTTCTTCGCCGCGTCGATCTGCGGCTGGCTCACGGCTACGAGACGGGCAATCTCTTCGTCCGTGAAGAACGGGGGGAGATTGGCGTCGACCAGGACTGCGCCGGAGAGCGTCTTCGGGTTTTCCTTGGCGAAGTAGTTCGCGATCTCGCCGGCCTGGGAGTGGGACACCAGGATCACGTTCTTGGTGACGCCCAGCTGCTCAAGCCCCGACCTGAGGTCGCTGACAGCGCTCTCGACCTTCCATGGGCCGGGCACCACGTCGCTTTTACCCATACCGGCCCGGTCGTATGTGATGACGGTGGCGCCGGTGTCCGCGTGGAGCTTGGGGACGAGGTCCTTCCAGTAGGAGGAGTCCTCGCCGCCGCCCGAGTCCAGGACGATCGTGTGACCGTTGCCCTGTGTGACATGGAAGGCCAGACGATGACCGTCATTGGTGATCATGTGCAGCTTCGATGCGCCTGGCCGGCCGGCTCCCGGCGAGGCGGACGACGTGGCCGAGTGCGAGGCAGCGGGCTTGGAGGCGGAGTCGTTGTTGCTACAGGCCGTGACGGCGCCGGCAGTCAAGGTCAGTAAGGCGAGGGCCGACAGAACACGGTACGTGGGCCGGCGCCGCTTGAGGGGAGTGCGGGACATGACCAATCCTTCGGTGACTGAGGATGCTGTTGTGCCTCTTGAGTCCCATCATTCGGTTACTTGGGTGACCACAGAATCCGGCTGGCACGTCTATGGGCGGTGTCGCTGATGCCAGTGAGTGCGGTGGGGTTGCCCCCCGCACGGGTTTGCCTCGTTTGTGGACATCTCTTGAGGCTCGGATCGTGGGATCCGAGAGGGAGGTGTCGTGGTGGGTGGCGCCCGGTATTCAGAAGCGTTCAAGCAGGACGCGATCGCTCTGGTGGCGTCCGCCGGGCGGTCGCTCGACTCGGTCGCCAAGGAGCTCGGGGTCAACACCGAGACCCTGCGGAAACGAGTGCGTGCGGCCGAAGCTGCCCGGGCCGGCGGGGACGGTGAGCCGATGACGCCGTCGGAGCGCGAAGAGCTGAAGCGGCTGCGTAAGCAGGTGTGTGAGCTGGAGCTGGAGAAGGAGATCCTGAGAGAGCGGTTCGTGAATCCCGCCACGTGGCGAAGTGGTAATACGTCGCGCTCTTCGGCGGCAGGTCATGCGGGTGATTCGATCCGCCGTAGACGGCTGCTGAAGGTCAGCGCGGTCGTTGAGGTTGCTGCACTTCTCTGCTGTACACCTTCGGCGACTTGACGGGCATGAGCGAGGTTGTTTGCGGCTGGTGAGGGTGTCGGGGTGGGTGTCGTCCAGGAGTTGCTCACGCTGGGCGGGGGTGGCCCTGACAGGGGGATAGCACGTGCCATGAGCAGTGCGATTTCGCCGGTGCCGGCCACCGTGATCAACCACTGGTGATCGGCTGCTGTTGCTCATTCGGGCGCACACCTTGTGCGCGTTTCGGTCGCGATGCCCAGGATTGGCCTCGCGATGTGTTCCCTCATGAAGGTGAAAGACCATGCCGACGTATGTCTCGTTGCTGAACTGGACCGATCAAGGGATCCGAAATTACAAGGACACCGCAAAGCGTTCCGAGGCCTTCGCCGCAGCGGCGCAGAAGCTCGAGGCGAAGGTCCTGAACCTCTACTGGACCGTCGGTTCGTACGACCTCGTGGCCGTTGTCGAGGCACCCGACGAGGAAACTGCCACCGCGGTGCTCCTGCAGCTTGGCGGGGTGGGCAACGTCCGTACGACGACCCTGCGGGCCTTTGGCCGAGAGGAGATGGATCGCATCATCGCCAAGGCCGCTGGCTGAGGGCATGTCGGCCTTGATTCCAAAAGGCCCCGGACCATGATCGGTCCGGGGCCTTCGCACTGGTGCCCCCGGCAGGATTCGAACCTGCGACACCCGCCTGAGGAGAGAGGCTGGGACACCCTGCCGGTGAACTGCGGATTCACCGGTCAAGCTGACAGGTGGGGATACGCCCGCCGGCTACCCATGTTGACCGCAGCTGACCCCTGCATCTGGTACGGCTGTGGCACGCCGTGACGGGCTGTCCTCCTGTCCTCTTTCTCAAGCCCGAAATTCTCCGGCAGTTCCGCGAGGGAGGCCGGCACGTCCAGCCGCGACCTCTGCTCGAACCGCTTCGCCCGCTGAGGGGCGCCCTCGAGTCTGCAGAGCCTGCGGAAGGGTGGATAGCGCGCTTGATGGACTCGGTAATCGGGCTGTGGACGAGGGTGTATGTAGTGAGGAGCCACCGCGCCGTACCAGGTACTGCAATGTGGAGGGCAGATACTGCTGAAGGGCTGTGAACCAGAGCTCGACTGCTCAAGTGCCGCACTCACTCATTGAGCGAGGCCGACTCCGACTCCGAGTCGAGCAGAGCGCCGGTCTCAGCGAGCGCCACGCACACGCTTTCCCACTGTGCCGGCTGGGTGTGGGTGTGTGTACGGGGGCGTTCACCTGCGTTCATGGGCGGCTCGCCACCGGATGGGAACCGGCTTTCGGTCTCGGCTGAACGACGGTGAACCAGGCTGAATGAGACGGAAAGTGAGACGGGCGCGGCGGTCGTTGTCAGTACAGCCTCGTACTGGGCCGTACTCGGCTGTTCGGCCGACGAAGCGAGATGCCGTGCCGGGCGTCGCGAGCGTCGAAGGCCTTCGGCCTGTGACCATGGAGCGTTCATTAAAAGTGATCGACGAGGAGCTCCAGGCCACGGGAGCCGATGTGTCGCCGTGTGGGGTGCTCGTGGAAACGTGCTGGAGGTGATGTGGTGGACTGGTTGACCTCGCTGCCGGCGGTGGTGCTGGTTGTGGGCGGGCTCTTCCTTGCCTTACTGGTCGCGGCCGTGGCGCGGATCGGCGTCCGGATGCTCGTACCGGCCGAGGAACGGGACCGGGTGCCGCAGATCGCCACGCCCCTGATGCCGACGCTCGGCGCTGCCTTCGCGATCTTTGCGGCACTCTCACTGGCCAGCGAGGCCGGCTACCTGCGCGCAGCCGAGGGGCTGGTGAGCGACGAGGCGGCCGCGGCCTCCCGCCTGGCATGGGCGGCGACCAGTCCGCGAGTCCAGTCGGAGCTGATCCATGCGACGCTGCTGGACTACTTGCAGACCACGCGTGCCAAGGAATGGAAGAGTCCAGCAGCGGCGTCCGGTGACGACCCGGCCACCGCACGCGCGATCGCACGGCTGGAGCGGAGCGTGCGCACCGAGGCAGCCCGGCCCGAGGTGGGAACCACGACAGGCACGGAGCTGGTGGTTTCCCTGGACGGTGTCACCGATAGTCGTCGTGCCCGCATCGCGGCCGCCTCGCGCGACGTTCCCACGCTCTACGTCGTCACGCTTGTGGTCAGCGGACTGGCCTTGATCGTGAACTCCGGCGCACTGGTCTTCCGCAGCAGCCTGCGAACGTCGCTGCTCGTCGCGGGTGTGGCGAGTGTGGTCGGGCTGAGCCTGGCGTTGCTCTTCGCACTCAGCGCGCCCTGGAGTGGACCGTTGATCGTCAGTGGGCATCCACTCGACGCCGTCATCGGGGACCTGAAGTCCGGCTTCTTCGAAAGCGGGCCGTAGGAGGCGGGCGCGATCAGTACGCCAACTTCTTGCCCTGGGTCTTGCCGTGGATCTCGGTGACCTGTGTTTTGTTGGTCAGGACGGTGCTCATGGGCCGCTGAGTGGTCGTCATTGGCGGTTGTCGGCCACTGTCGGGCAGCCTCGGACAGCCCAGAGACGGCCCAGCTTCGCCGGATGCGGGGCCGCGCTCGGCTGACGGCGTGCTCCTCGATGTGGCCCGCCTGAACCCCAGCCGACGACAGCCGGCTACGACGGCGGGTGCGCCGACCGACCACGCACGCGTATGCCTCGCCGCACCTCCACCGGCCTCAACCACGCTGCTGGCGCCGTCGACCAGAGCAAGCCGCGACGGCTGGCCCGTGACGACGGCGCCTGAGCTCTCAGCTTGGAAAGCTCGGGTTCTACCGCAAGCAGCTCCGTCCCGTGAGCACACAAGGGGCCGAAGCAATGGATGAGATCTTTGCCGAAGATCAGGAAGAGGTGGGAGGGGAGGAGCAGGGAGAGGGCGACGCGGTGGCCTGGCCCAAAATCGTTTGGCCCCCTGTTTGGCCCCCCGAGCACGACAGAAACCCCCTACGGACGTCCGTAGGGGGTTTCTGAACTGTGTCGGGGTGGCGGGATTTGAACCCACGACCTCTTCGTCCCGAATGAGGTTCGGTTGCTGAGCTCGCCAGGGCGGATGGCGTTTTCCCTGGTCAGAGCGTCGGGCTGGCGTGGTCTCGAGTGGTCTCGAAGGGGCTCGGAGAGCGAGTCGGCTCCCCGATGGCTCCCAGAAGGACCCCCATCCGCCACCTCGGGCTGGTCGGCGCCGACGGACTGGCGATCCGCCTTCTGGCGTGCGTGCACTGGGGCGGTCGACAGAGATGAGACCTACACATTACGAGGGCTGGTGGGGGTGTGCCGGGTGGTTCCGGACAGTGCTCCACTGCCCGGATCTGCCTGGTCAGAGCCCGTGACAGGTGTCGCGCGGTCTTCTCCGTGATGCCCTGTGCGGCACCGTCCGCTCACGCACAGCGGGCCGCTGAGCAGCATGTGGGTCAGATCTGCCCGAGGTCGATCTCCACCGGGAACGGAGCCGTGACCTTGACGACGCCGGTGAACACGTCGCCCTCCCGGTACGTCTTCGTCGCAGGGTCGAGCACGTACGTGTACACCAGAGGAACGCCTGTCGCGGCCTGCTCGATCCGCCAGTAGAAGCCGATGCCTGCCTTGGCATACTGGTCGACCTTCACGATCCGGTCGGTGGTCTCCGAGCCCGGTGACACCACCTCCGCCGCCAGCAGCACGTGCTCGGGCCGGGTGGGCGTGACGTCGATCGTGTCCGCGCGGTACACCACGACGTCCGGGCGGCGATTGGTCAGCGGGACGTCTTGGAGCCGGACGTCGAAGTCGGTGTCTGCGTTCCAGTCCGGCCCCGCGGCGGCATCCAGGGCGTTCGCCAGAATCCGGGCCAGCCGGTTGTGCCGCTTGGACGCACTCGGGCTCACGACGACCATCCCGTCAACGATCTCGATGCCGGCGCACTGCTCCTCGGACCAGGACTCGTACTCCTCCGCCGTGATCTGCTCGTGCATCCACGCCGGGGCCACCATCTCGGCCGTCATGAAGCACCTCCCGGACACTGTGCGGCGGGCCCGATCCCGCTCGGTTCAGCGTACTGTCTCCGGCCCGTCGGGCACTCTGCCTCAGGGCTGTCGGACATCGGCAACATGCGTGCCGGCCTTGTGGCCGACGCCCCTCCGGAGCTGCGCCGCTGATCAGCGGCGGCCTGCTCTGCCTCGCCGCGGTCGCCGCAGTGGGAGCCGTCACGGTGGACCTGCGCCGGCCCGCCACTGGTCCTCATCCCAGCCGTGCGCGGCCGGCCCCTGCTCCAGCATCGCGGCCAGTTTCTCGCACAGCGCCGGGCGGAGTTTGCAGCGCTGCCCACCGGGCCCCCGGGAGGCCGGCGCCGCCGGCCCTCCGGCGGCCCAGGCGCGCCGCCACTGGTAGGCGGACTTCGGTGTCACCCGCAGCAGCTCGGCGACCTCCGGCGCACTGGCCCCGGCCGCGAACAGCTCGGCGGCCCGCAGGCGCAGCGCCTCGCGTCGCGCGCGTTCCTGAGCGGTCATTCCGCCGCTGTCTGCGTGCCTCACACCTTCCGGTGCAGCGCTGTCGCCGCGTACCGTCACCCGGGCGGGCTGTCACCGGTCAGACCTCAAAGCGCCGAAGTCGGTAATCCAACCGTGCGGGGATGGATGCAGTATTTCGGCCGGTTCTACCGGTCGGCGCTGACACCCCTTCTGACGCGCATCAATGCCTGCTTGGCGCGATGGATTCGCCAGAAACACAAGAAGCTCGCGGCGCTACGCAAGGCGCTCCAGAAGATGTGGGAGATCGCTGATCGGTATCCCCGCATGTTCGCGCACTGGAGTTGGACCACTGTGGCGTCCGTGGCCTGGTGATCAGAGTGGCAAGAGCCGTGTAACGGGAGACTGTTACGCACGGCTTCTGTGAGAGCCGAGGGGTGAGATTCCCCTCGGCTACTCGGCATCTTCTGGTTCAGGCAACACCCCATTGCCGATCCTCGCCCGCTGGATCATGCCGCCGCACTCCTTCACCGTCACCTGTCTGTCGACCGTTCCCGACCCCCGCGCCCGACCCGAAAAGCGTCGTCAGCTCGGCTACGGCACGCCGACCGCACGATGCGGGGACGCCGGCGTGGAGCGCTCTGAATCTGCCGCGAAGAGGCAAGCGGACGTCATGCTCCGGCTGAGCCCGACTCGCCGTGCGAGCAGGCCGACGTCGATCCGTGCGCACCCGGCGCGACGCTGCGCCTCCACAGCGGCCACAACGCGCAGAATTGCCCACCGAGGCGGTCGACGCGGGGTCATCGCGCGCCCGCTTCGAGCGAGATCGACGTCGCCCAGTCGCGGACATCCTCAATGTCTCTCGCCAACTGCCCCACAAGGTCCTCGACGTCACGAAACCGACGTTGCGAGCGGAGCCGGTTCACGAGATGGACCGATATTTCCCGGTCGTACAGCTCGATCTCCACGTCGAGGAGATGGGCTTCGAGGAGTCGTTGGCCGTGGCGGCCGTAGAAGGTGGTTCTCCGTCCGATGGAGACCGCAGCAGGCCAGTGTCGGCCGTCATCCTCCGTGACAACTACGGCGGACCAGACACCGTCGAGGCGAGCGCTGGTCGACATGGTGAGGTTGGCGGTGGGAAAACCCAGCAGTCGTCCGCGGGCATCGCCGTGTTGGACGACGCCGGTGACGACCTGGTCGTGTGACTGAAGGCTTTCGATCGCGAACGGCCGGCTCGCTGTCAGGCGTCTGGCCGGGCTCTGCCGAGTTATCTGCAGCAACGGAATCCTCCTTGGTGCGGTCAGGGGCCACATCAGTGGACATCGCATATGAACCGATCGGCGGCTCGCCTATAGAGACCATTGAGGCGTTATGTCTTTTTAGAGATGGGGCCAGTTGTCTCGTGATTCTCAAACAGAATCACGAGGCAACTGGATCGATTCCTGTCTCGGCCCGGTAGGGATTCGCGCGGCGGATCGCCTCCGCGTCGGAGATGCGGCGCGGAGTCGGTGTGCTCGATTCCGTTACGCGGCGTCGACTGCGGGAGGAGAGGCGAGCTCGCGGAATGTCGAACCGTGCCAGACGAGCGGCTCGTTCTCACCGGCACCGAGACGGTGTGCTTCGAGCAGCACCATCCAGTGGTCGCCGGCTTCCGAGACGGCGGAGATGGAGCAGTCGAGCCACAGCGCCGCACCGTCGATGAATACCGCACCGTCATCGCTCACTTCGATCGCGACCTGTTCGAATCGCGCAGCACGATCCTTATGGGCGAGCTGTCGGGTGAGACCGCTCTGCCCCTTGCCGAAGATCGAAACGCCGAGGCGGCCCGCCTTCGAGATCTGCTCCCATGTCACGGACGTCTTCTGCACCGCGACGGCGACGAGGCACGGTTCGAGGGACACGCCGACCATGAAGGACGATGCGACGAGCGCGTGCTTCGCTCCGTCGATGTCGGCCGCGAGCGCCGCAACGCCCGAAGGGAACTGAGCGAACGTCTGACGCACGATCAGCGGATCGGCGTCGAACCCACGCAGGCGGTTCTGGATCACGGTTTCTTGCTCCTTCACCTCTACGGACACCTGCGTCACCTCACTGACACGTCTGCCGCGTCGGCGGGCAGCACGGTATCGAGCTCGGGCGCGAGGTAGACCATCTGACCGCGGAACGACTGGCTCGCGTTCCGAAGCGGCTCGAGACCGCCGTCCTGCATGAGGTCGCCCGCGCTCGCCGCCCAGCTCTCGGGAGTGGGCTCAGCGGTCTTCATTCGCGGCATCACGGAGAAAGCCGTGCGGGCGGCGGCGACGCCTGCCACCTCGAAGGCTTCGCCGTAGACCGTGGTGTCCTGGTGCGCGAGCCATGCCACGAATGCCGAGACAGCACTTGCGGGCACGTGCGCCCGCATGGCGTCCTGGACGACGGGGTCACGGAACGCATCCTCCGTCATCGGCGTCCAGGCGACCGGCAGCACCGTACTGACCTGCACACCGACCTCCTTCGCCTCGGCGGCGAGAGTGTTGCCGAGACCCCAGATCGCCGACTTGGCGGCGGCGTACGCCGAGTCGAGCGGAACACCCATGAGGGCGTTCGACGACACGTTGATGAGGCGCCCGCTGCCGGAGGCGATGAGGTGCGGCATCGCGGCACGCGAGACCTCGACGACCCCCTTCACGCTGACATCGAAGACACGCCACCACGTCTCGGAGTCCATCTCCCAGAACCGCCCGAAGGCGTTGATGCCGGCGTTGTTGACGACGATGTGGAGCTGTCCGAACGCGTCGAGCGCAGTCTGGACGATGTCCGCCGCCGCGGTGACGATGTCGTTGCTGTCGGCCACCGCGACGCCACCGTCGACGGTGATCTCGGCCACCGTCTCCGCGGCGCGCTCGGCGTTGATGTCGTTGGCGACGACACGTGCCCCGCGCGACGCGAGCATCTTCGCGTGCTCGCGCCCCATTCCCTGTCCCGCACCCGTGACGATCGCCACGCGGGCGTCGAAACCGAGTTCGTCGTTGATTCCCATTTCACACCTCTCCTCTCTGCCGATCGGACACGATCACGTGCGCGCCGTTCTTCGCCGGCGCCGGCGCGCTTGCCCACCCGATCCCGGATGCCGCGCCGGTCACGAGGCCGGCCTTTCCCCTCGCGAGCCGCGTCATCAGTAGTGCTCTCCGACGTGGGCGTTGTTGTCGTAGTCGCGCTGGGCGCTCCCCGGGAGGTACTTCTCCTCCGTCTCGCGCACGTAGTCGGTCGACGGGCGTCCGAACATGGCGCCCCAGCCGACGTCGTAATCCGTGCCGGCGTCGGCACTCATGCGGTCGAGGTACTCGGCGAAAGGCGTGGCCTCGCCCGACTCCTTGACGTCGGCCAGCAGTCGCCACACCTCGTGGATGCCCGGCAGAACGAACGGAACAGGCTGGATCGCCTGCCCCAGCGCGGTCATCTCGGCGACGGTCTTACGGCCGATCAGCCCCACGCTGACGGCGTAGGCCGGGCCGGGCGTCTCCTTCAGCGCGAGCTCGGCCTGTTCCCACGTGTGCATGCCTTCGAAGAAGATCACGTCGGCGCCGGTTTCAGCCTTGTAGAGCTGCGCACGACGGATCGCCTCGTCGACGCCGCCCCCGGCGGCACCGTAGCCGTCGGTGCGGGCGACGATCACGAAATCCTCGTCGTGCTTGTCACGCGCGTCGACAGCGGCGTTCAGGCGCCCGATCGCCTCGGCGTCGGACACGAGCTCGATGCCGGCGACACCACCCGACTTCTTCGGTTCGCGCTGGTCCTCGATGTGGATGCCTCCGACACCGGCGTCGATGAACTCGGCCACCGTGCGCTGCACATTGATCGGCGCGCCGAAACCGGTGTCGGCATCGCAGTAGATCGGGATGTCCGCAGCGCGGGCCGTGCGCTTCGCGTGGTCGACGACCTCGGTCAGGGTGAGCCACCCCACATCCGAGATGCCCTGCCACCACGCCGACATCCCGCCCGAGAGCTGGAACGCCCCGAAGCCCGCGTGCTGCGCCATCGCCGCGTGGATCGGCAGCGAACCGAACGGCATCAGTGCCGTCTCCTCGCTCTCGAAGACCGTGCGCAGCGCCTTGCCGGGGGCAGTGAGGGTCACGATGACACCTCGGGGGAGTTGAAGCCGACGGTCACGACGATGTACACGCAGTCCTCGTCGTAAGGGTTCTTCCAGGCGTGGGGAACGCCCGCCATGACGAGCAGGTCACCCGGAACGAGCGTGCGCTTCTTGCCGCCGGGAAGGTGAAGGTCGACCTTGCCCGAGATCACGACCTCGTAGTCGATGGTGTCGCTCGCATGCATTCCGGCATCGCCGTCGTCATCGGTGACGGTCATGCTGTCGCCGAGATCGTCGGCCCCCACCTCGCCCGACGAGTGCGCAGGGAAGCTGCTCACGCCGAAGGTGGATCCATTGGGTCCTGCCAGAGCGACCCTGGCCGGCGGGGCACCGAAGTTCTCCTTGCTGTGGCCGCCTTCGACGGCCCAGTAGAACGCACCTGCGGACACGCCGGGGAAGTCGAACTCGGCGGCAGGGCCCACGTCGAGGAAGTCGACGTCGCCGGACTCGGTCGGGCCCGCGACGACGAGTCGAAACTGCTTGGGGTCAGGGAACGTCATCTGCCTTCACTCCTTTGTGAACGGTCGGACGTCAGGCGCGCAGGCCCGCGTCGCGCATGAGCGGGAAGATCTGCTCGTTCATCCGGTCGAGGCCCTCGTCGTAGTCGACGAGGCCGGTGCAGACGCCCGTGATGCCCGAGTCCTGCAGCTTCTGGAGCCCGTCGACGATCATCTCGGGCGTGCCCACGAGCGGAACGAGACCGGCCCGGAAGAACGTCTTGATGCTCTCGTCCTGCTTCGGGTCCTCGGACTTCTTGTAGTGATCCCAGCTCCACCCGCGGGAGTCGCCGTTCTGGATGATGTGCTTGTAGCGGAGGGCGCTCTCGTAATCGCCCTTCTCCTCGACGTACTCGAGGTACTCCCGCGCTTCCTTCTCCGTGTCCTTGCAGATGATGTGCACACCGGCCCACAGGCCGAGGTCCTCACGCCCGGCCGCGTCGGCGTTCTCGCGCAGCTTCGGCGTCACCGACTGGCTGTGCTCGACGCTGCCGATCGCCGCGAACAAGATGTTGGCGTGCTTGAACGCGAACTGCTGACCGGCAGGGCTGGAGCCCGCGCTCATCACCATCGGCCCGGGCGTCTGAACGGGCTTGGGCCACGACTGCGCACCCTGGAGCTGGAAGAAGTCCCCGTCGAAGTCGAACTGGTAGTCGTCTTCGACCGCCCAGAGCCGCTCGACGATGGTCATCCACTCGTCGGCGAGCTCATAGCGCGTGTCGTGCTCGGGCGCCTCGACACCGAACATGCGGTATTCGGGCTTGAAGTAGCCGGCTGTGGCGTTCAGGCCCATGCGGCCGCCGCTGATGTGGTCGACGGTGGCCATCATCTTCGCCGCCATCACCGGGTGGATAAAGGGGACGAGGCAGGTGGCGAAGATCTGTATGTTCTGCGTCGCTGCTGCCAGACCTGCGGCCCACGTGAACGTCTCGAACTGCCGGCCCCACGGGCGGTCGGGGCCCGAGAGCCCCTGCCAGCGGGCGATGGGGATGAACCCGTCGACACCGTAGCGGTCGGCCTTCTGTGCGAGACCTTGGATCTCGCCCCAGTTGCCGAGCTTGATCGTGTTCTCGGCGAGGTTGAGACCGCCCTGGCCGGTCGTCACGTTCGCGCCGAAAATCGCGACCTTGAACTTGTTCGGGCCACCTATCATGGGCCGCTGAGAACGTTCGACTGTGTGATCGGCGACGAAATCACGCGGTACGGCATTCTGCGTCACTGGTTTTCTCCATATCGTTGTGGCTTTGGGATTCCGAAGAGCGCCTGGGCCGGATCGGATCGTGCGAAAAGGAATTCGACTGTCGCGATCGCGGGCAGCGTGCAGACCGGACGCGCCCGATGGTGATTGCGCTCTCCACTGGGTGTATGGCGAGCCGCATTCTTGGCCTACTGGTTGCAGCCAATTGTGAGGGCGGCGTATACGCGATCCGCGTCGTCGTGGTTTTTCCAGACGTGCGCGATGTCGCCTATGACGAGCAACGATGATGACCCTGCCGCTGAGGGCGATCTCGTACGCAGGGGGTGCTCCCCGGATCTCCTTCGATGTCGGTGCGTCGGCTTCTCCGCCGACCCCCGTTGACGCATGACGCTAAGAGCGGGCAGCACCGGACCGTCATGGTAGGAGACGCCATCAACGCAGGAAAACGCGCCAAAGCGCCTCCTCTTGCCGGTTGGTGGCGCAAGATGTAAAGCTGCTGGCGTTACTTCAGGTGCCTGGCGGTGCTCCAGCCACCGCAGCGCTTCCGGAGCGGCACCCCATCCCCTCGACGAAGAGGAGAGAGATGCGTTCTGCGACCGTTCCTCCCGACACCCGGGCGAACATGCCATGCGGTGGAACGACATCCGTGCCGGCTTCGCCGGGACCCCTTGGCCGGCCGGCTCCCCACCGCGGCAGGTGGACGCGGCTTTCTCAGAGGGTTCCTGAACACGCTGGACCGCCTCCATGCGGCGGCGGCGAAAGAGCGCAGCGATGAAGCTAAGCTCTTATCAGAACTTGCGCGTGCCGAACTTCAGTGTTCACAATCTGCGCCAGATACTCGAGGAAGCGGATCTCGACTGGCGAACTGCGCTCGCGAATGCGGAGATCGACCCCAACGCGCTGAACCGACCGGGAAGTACTATTCCTGCAAGGAAGGAGCTGGCCTTCCAGCTTCAGTTCGTCGCTCTCACAAAAGATCGCGTCGATCTTTGGGTACGAGCCTCGCGCGCCTACGCGACGAGCACCTACGGCGCTCGCGGAATGGCCCTCGCGACCGCGCCGACCGTTGCGGCGTGGGCAGAAGTTGCCAGCGCGACTGATAACGCCCCCGGGCTCCTCGAGATCACGCCTCTCCGGGCACCGGATGGGAGGGTGACGGGAATCGAATTCACCTACCCGGACGCCCCGGAAGAGTTGATCCCGTTCAGCGTCTACCGCGATCTCTGTACCGCCACCCCATCTCTCGCGTGGCTGTACGGCGGCACTTTTCCCTTCACCCGCATCGAAGTCCCTCTCGCGGAAGTCTCGCCCGAGGCCTTGACGTACGTCTCCTGCACCATCGACTGCTGTGCCGAGGCGTTGCGGCTGTGGTGGGACCCTGCGATATCAACAGAAGAGCTCCCCTTCGGCAACGCCTTCCAGCACGAGGCATGGGTCAAAGCGGATGCCCAGATCATCGACTCGTTCAGGGCGACTGGCGACTGGCCCCACACTGTCGCGAAAGCCATAAGGGCCGCACCCAATCTCAACCGCACATTGGCAAATGTGGCCGCGACGCTGCGAGTCTCCCCACGCACCCTGCAACGCAAGCTTGAACTCACGGGCGACGACTTCGCCCGGGTACGGGACGAGACTTTGAGTGACCTGGCCTGCGATCTGCTCTCGCATACAGATCACTCTGTAGCGGAAATATCCCGCAAGCTGGGCTACGCAGATCCGGCCAGCTTCACGATGGCCTTCAAGCGGTGGAGGGGGATGCCTCCGACGGCGTTCAGGGAGGCTTCTCGCTACGGAGACAAGGATCCTGGACATCAGCACACTGAACGGCCCCGCAGTTGCTGGTGATTACCTGCGGTGTCGGCGGTACTGGTCGACAGCGAGGGAGACAGGTCCGAGCGGGGCAGCGTAGGGCAGTGAGTCCGTGGCCCGGGTGCTGTGCGGGGAGATCACCGTCACGCTGGATTCCTGACTCGGCTCCCCAACGGCTCCCCATATGACTTCGCGAACCACTCAGGGGCCTGATCCATGATGCGGATCAGGCCCCTGACCTGGTGTATCTCTGTCGGGGTGGCGGGATTTGAACCCACGACCTCTTCGTCCCGAACGAAGCGCGCTACCAAGCTGCGCCACACCCCGATTGTCGCTGCTCTCGCGGCGACGACGTTTACTTTAGCCCACCGGTGGCTGGAGACGAAATCCGGTTTTGGCGCCGAGGCGGAGGGGGCCCGGGCGGGTGCGGTCCACGGCGATGAGAGCGAGGGCCAGGCAGTAGAGGGCGACGAGCAGGAGGAGGGAGACGCCCAGGATGTACTGGTAGCCGTGCCGGTTGGTGTCCTGGAAGGGGTAGAGGGAGCGGGCCGGGTCGGCGGGGAGGAGCAGTCCGTGGATCAGGGTGAAGGTCAGGTAGGCCGTCGGGTACAGGAGCCATGCGGCGGCGTGGGCGAGGCGTAGGCGGGCCGGCGGGGAGAGGAGCAGCCAGTCCAGTACCGCCGCGATCGGGAGCACGGTGTGCAGGGTGGGGGGCGCGAGCGCGGCCAGTGTGCCGGCCGGGCCGGTCAGGGCTGCCGTCGCCGTCGGCCCCGTCGTCGTGAACGCCGGTGTCGCGTCCGCCAGGAGTACGTGATGGACCAGGGCTGCCCCGACCACGTACAGCAGCGTCGCTCCGGTCAGGGCGCCCGGGAGAGGGCGGCGGGCGGTCCAGGCCCGGCGGGCCGAGGCGAGCATGACCACGGCCAGCAGGAGCGTGCTCTGAACCGCGAAGTGGCTCAGGACTCGTGTGGGGCTGCCGAGCAGGATCTCGACGGTCACCGCCGCGATCGCCGCCAGCGCCAGGAGCAGGCGGTACGTCGCTGCCAGGGGTCGGTGTACCAGTGGCACCACGGCTCCCGCGGGGACGGACGAGGGCAGGAGCTTCGGTCTTCTCCCCGGGATGACGGGGAGGTCAGGGATGTCCCTGGGTATCGATGCGGTCATGGACCCCAGAGTGGGTGAATGACCTGGGCGGGGCGATGCGGGCGGGCCGGACGGGTGACGTGGGGGTTGACTCGGCCGCGTCGGCCCCCACCCGGCCCCTCGGGCCCGCTACTCCCGCCCCACCAGGGTCATCAGCGTCGCCTCCGGCGGGCAGGCGATGCGGACCGGGGTGTAGCGGTTGGTGCCGCAGCCCGCGGAGACGTGGAGGTAGGACGTGCGGCCCTCGGACGTGTGGGTGGACAGGCCCTTCACCCGGTCGGTGTCCAGGTCGCAGTTGGTGACCAGCGCGCCGTAGAAGGGGATGCAGAGCTGGCCGCCGTGGGTGTGGCCGGCCAGGACCAGGGGGTAGCCGTCGGCCGTGAAGGAGTCCAGGACGCGCAGGTAGGGGGCGTGGACGACGCCCATCGAGAAGTCCGCCGTGCCCGACGGGCCGCCCGCCACCTCCGCGTAGCGGTCCCGTTTGATGTGCGGGTCGTCCAGGCCGGTCAGCTCGATCGTGACGCCCTCGATCTTCAGGGTGTCCCTGGTGTTCGTCAGGTTCCGCCAGCCCGCGCCGTCGAAGCCGTCCCGCAGGTCCTCCCACGGGTTGTGGATCACGTTGGCGGCTGGATTGTTGCCGTTCAGGCCGTGCCGGCCCTGGGCCTTCTCGATCAGGTAGCGGGCCGGGTTGCGCAGCTTGGGACCGTAGTAGTCGTTGGAGCCGAAGACGTACGCGCCCGGGAACTCCATCAGCGGGCCCAGCGCGTCCAGCACCTCCGGGACGCCCTCCGGGTCGGACAGGTTGTCGCCCGTGTTGATCACGAAGTCCGGGCGCAGACCCGCCAGCGAGCGCAGCCAGCGCTGCTTCTTGCGCTGGCCGCTCACCAGGTGGATGTCGGAGACCTGCAGGACGCGCAGGGGGCGCATTCCGGCGGGCAGGACGGGGACCGTCACCCGCCGCAGCCGGAAGGAGCGGGCCTCGAAGCCCGCCGCGTACACCAGCCCGGCGGCGCCGGCCGCCGTGATTCCCAGGGGGATTCCGTATCGCGCGCGCATACGCCCATCGTGTCAGATCCGGGGGGAGTGGATGGCCGCGGTACCTTTCGGCGGCCGGCCGGAGCCGGTATCCGTCCGCCCGAACACGCCCGGAAACGCCGCGCCTTGGGGCAGGGAGGAAATGTACGGGCGTCCTTCCTCCCCTTCCTGCGACAATCGGGGTATGACCACGCTCAAGTCGAAGCTGCATGACGACCTCAACGTTGCGATCAGAGAGCGTGACGAGCTCAGCTCCTCCACGCTCCGGCTGACGCTCACCGCGATCACCAAGGAAGAGGTCGCGGGGAAGGAGAAGCGCGAGCTCTCCGACGACGAGGTCCTCAAGGTGATCACCCGTGAGGCGAAGAAGCGCCGTGAAGCGGCGGACGCCTTCGAGCAGGGCGGACGTCCCGAGCAGGCCGAGCGGGAGAAGGCGGAGGGCGAGTTCCTCGCGCGGTACCTGCCCCAGCAGATGTCCGACGACGAGCTGGACGCGATCGTCGCCCAGGCCGTCGAGGAGGCGAAGGCGGCCGGCGCGGAGGGCCCGCGGGCCATGGGGGCGGTCATGAAGATCGTCAACCCGAAGGTGGCCGGGCAGGCCGAGGGCGGCCGGGTGGCCGCCGCGGTGAAGAAGCTCCTCGCCGGCTGAGCCGGCCGATAGTGGCCGGCCGGCCGACCGAGTCGGCCGGCAGCGAGCGGCCGGTCCGGCCGACAGCGAAGGGCCCCTCCCTCCCGGTGCGGGAGAGAGGGGCCCTTCGCGATGCCGCCGGTGTGCCGTCAGCGCCGTCCGCCCGGCCCGTTGCCGTTGCCCTGGAGGAAACCCTCGGGGATGGAGATGGTCGGGTTGGGTTCGGCCCCGCCGTTGGTACCAGCCCCGCCGTCGGTACCGGTGTCGCCGTTACCGCCGCCGACCAGGCCGCCGATGATCCCGCCGGCGTCGTTGTTGCGGCCGTCGCCACGGCCGTCACCACGGTCGTCGTCGTTCCCGCGGCCCCGGCCCCGGCCCCGGCCCCGGCCCTTGTCCTCGTCGGGCTTCTTGCGGTCCGGGATGTTGACGAGGTTGAACTCGGGGGCCTCCTTGCCGTTCAGCGCGCCGCTCATCATGTCGCGCCAGATCGGGCCGGGCACCTGACCACCGAACACCTTCGCGTGCCAGGTCCCACCGATCGAGATGTCGACCATCTGCCGCTTGTGCTCGGGGTCGCCGACCCACACCGCACCGGCCAGGTTCGGCGTGTAGCCCACGAACCAGGCGGCGTAACGGAAGTCCGTCGTACCGGTCTTGCCCGCGCTCGGGCGGCGGCCGAGACCGGCCTCCGTACCCGTACCGTCCTCGACCACGCCCCGCAGGAGGGTGTTGATGGTGTCGGCGGTCTTCTCCGACATCGCGCGCGAGCACGTCGACTTCGGGACCGAAAGCGACTTCGACTTCTTGCCGACGCGCTGGCTGATGGACTCGATGGCGACCGGCGTGCAGTACATGCCGCGCGAGGCGAAGGTGGCGTAGCCGTTCGCCATGGTCAGCGGGGACATCTCCTGGGTACCGAGGGCGATCGACGGAGCCTGCTCCATCTTGTTGCCGTTGGCCCGCTCGATGCCCATCTTCTTCGCCATCTGCGTCACCGGGCAGATGCCGATCTCGCTGATCATCTCGATGTAGTAGGTGTTGACCGACTTCGCTGTCGCTTCCTTCATGTCGTACGGGCCGACCTCGGCCTCGTTCTCGTTCTCGACCGGGACACCCGGCTCGTTCCATGTCTTGCCCTCGCAGGCCTGGACCGGGGCCGGGTAGTCCATCTGGTACGGCGAGGCGTACGTCTTCGTCGCCGGCATCCCGCCCTCGAGGGCGGCCGCGGCCACGATCGGCTTGAACGTCGAACCGGGCTGGTAGCCGGCGCCACCACCCATGCCCTGGTCCACGGAGAGGTTGATCTGCGTCTCGTTCTTGCCGAAGCCGTACGGACGCGACTGGCCCATGGCGAGGATCTTGCCGGTACCGGGCTCGACGACGCTGGCGGCGGTGGCCACCTCGTCGCTCTTGTTGACGTGGTTCTTGACCGACGCCTGCAGAGACTCCTGCGCCTGTGGGTCGAGCGTCGTACGGATCGTCAGACCGCCGTGGTTCCAGACCTTGGCCCGCGCCTCCGGGGTCTTGCCGAAGGCCGGATCGTTCAGGAACACCTGGCGCACGTAGTCACAGAAGAAGCCCGCGCCGTGGACCGCCGTGATGCAACCGTTCTTCGGCTTGCTGACCTTCAGCCCGAGCGGTGTCTTCGACGCCTCGGCGGCCTGCTCCTGGGAGATGTCGCCGACCTGGGCCATCCGTGCCAGGACGACATTGCGCCGCTTGGTGGCCTCCGTCTCGTCGTTGACCGGGTCGTACCGGCTCGGCGACTGGACGAGGCCGGCGATGAGCGCGGACTCCTGGAGGCTCAGGTCCTTGGCGGGCTTGGAGAAGTAACGCTGGGCGGCGGCCTCCACGCCGTAGGCCTGCTGGCCGAAGTACGTGATGTTCAGGTAGTTCTCGAGGATCTTCTTCTTGCCCAGCTCCTCCTCGACCTGGATCGCGAACTTCAGCTCGCGGATCTTGCGGCCGATCGTCTGCTGGGTGGCCTGCGCGACCTTCGTCGGGTCGTCGCCGGCCTCCTCCACGAAGACGTTCTTCACGTACTGCTGCGTCAGGGTGGACGCACCCTCGGAGACGCCGCCGCTCTGCGCGTTGCGGTTCATCGCGCGCAGTACGCCCTTCAGGTCGACCGCGCCGTGCTCGTAGAAACGCGAGTCCTCGATCGCGACGATCGCCTTCTGGAGGTGCGGCGAGATGTCCTTGAGGTCGACCACCGTGCGGTCGCGCGAGTAGACGGTGGCGATCTTGCCGCCCCCGGCGTCGAGGATGGTGGTGCGCTGACTCAGCGGGGGCGTCTTGAGGTTGATGGGGAGCTCGTCGAAGCTCTCCACCGACCCCTTGGTGGCGAGGCCCAGCGCCCCCACGGCGGGCAGCGCGATACCGGCCAGCACGGCCCCCGACAGGACACTGACACCGAGGAACTTGGCGGCCTGCTGCGTTGCCGACAGACCGCCGCCCGAGCGCTTCTTTGGCATGGGAGCAGCCTACGTTCTCAATCGCCGGACACGCGTATAGGCCTTGGCCTAAGCTGCCCGCAACTGTCACGGCAGTGAGGTCACGTATCAATACGTCGGGCGTTCCCGAATCGTTCCGTATCTCTCCGACTTTTTTGTCGGGGCGTGTTGGACACGTGTCCGGATCCACCCTCCGTGTCACATGGTGTCCGTTGTGGCGCAAGTGAAACGACCCGAAACGTCGGGATTGCCGCGCATGTCGCCAGCTCACTCCCCCGGGTGATCTGCCGCTTACCCATAGTCCGTTCGGGCCATTCAAGATTGGGCCCGCTGGGGGTGTTGCGCTGTGCCCACCTTCCGTAACGTCCTCAACTGGCGGCGGTGAATATGCCGCTGCCGCCGTGGGGGAGCCTCGATTCGGGAGAGGACGGCGCCGGTATGGGCTGGGTTACCGACTGGAGTGCGCAGGCTGCCTGCCGCACTACTGATCCGGATGAACTGTTCGTTCAAGGAGCAGCGCAGAACAGGGCCAAGGCGGTGTGCACCGGATGCCCGGTACGCACGGAGTGCCTGGCCGACGCGCTCGACAACCGCGTCGAGTTCGGCGTGTGGGGAGGCATGACGGAACGTGAGCGCCGCGCACTGCTGCGCCGGCGGCCCACGGTGACGTCCTGGCGCCGGCTGCTGGAGACGGCGCGCACGGAGTACGAGCAGGGGACGGGTGTCGTTCCCCTCGACGACGACGAGGTGTACGCGAGCTTCGCTGCGGTGGGCTGAGGGCTCTCGGGGGCCTTGGCCTCCGCTTTGCTCCGCGTGAGCGGGACTCCGGGCGGGGCCTTACCGCCTCCGTAGCCGGGCGGGCCTCCGAACAGGCTTTTGGGTGCTCCTTCGGTCATTCTTCCGGCGGTCTTCCGGGCGGCCGGTGCTCCGCCGAGCGGCAGGGCGCGTCCATCAGGGCAAGGCGGCGCGCCCCAGGGCGTGTTGGCGCCGGTGTGGCGATGAAAGACGCCAGGTGGCGGTGAAGGACAGGGCATGGCGCCGCCGTCGGGGCGTACCGACGCGTGTCAGGCGCTCGCCTCGGGCAACTCCGGCCGGTCGGTCGCGAGCCGGTCGCCGATGTCCCGCAGTCCCGTGAGGTCGTGCACGTCGCCGGGCAGCGCGGCCACTTCCGTCACCGCCACCTCGGGGTGGAGTGCGGTGAAGCGGTCACGTGTGCGCTGCTCGCGTGAGAGCAGCCGCATCCGCTCGGCGTGCAGCCTCAACAGGCCCGCGGTGAGCTGGTCGACGGACCGCTCCGCGTCCACCTCGTCCGCCCTGTCGGTGCCGGTGTCGGCGCCGGTGTCGTCCACGGTGGCGGGGGAGCCTCCGTCGGGGACGTCGTCCTGTGCCGATGTCTCGGGAGTGGCGGTTTCGGGGGTTCCGGGAGTTCCAGGTGTCTCGGGTGTCTCGGGTGTCTCGGGAGTGGGAGTCTCCGCAGCGGGGTCGTCCGAACTCTCATATGTGTCGGGGGAGTTACGAAGTCCAGCTTTCCCGTCCTCCTGATCCACAATGCGGGAGTCCTCAAGATTTTCCGCGGCGGTGAGTGCCCGCTCGGCCGACAGCCGGTCGGCGCCGCTGCCGTGGACCCGGTTGAGGACCAGGCCGGCCAGCGGCATGTCCTCGGCGGCCAGCCGTTGCACGAAGTACGCGGCCTCGCGCAGCGCGTCCCGCTCCGGGGCCGCGACCACCAGGAACGCGGTCCCGGGTGCCTGGAGCAGCTTGAAGGTGGCGTCCGCGCGCGTACGGAACCCGCCGAACATGGAGTCCATCGCCGCCACGAACGTCTGTACGTCGCTCAGCAGTTGGCCCCCGAGCACCTTCCCCAGAACGCCGGTCATCATGGACATCCCGACGTTCAGGAATTTCATCCCCGCCCGGCCGCCGACCTTCGCCGGGGCCAGCAGTACGCGGATGAGCTTGCCGTCGAGGAAGGAGCCGAGCCGCTTCGGCGCGTCCAGGAAGTCCAGCGCGGACCGGGACGGCGGGGTGTCGACGATGATGAGGTCCCACTCGTCACGGGCCCGCAGCTGCCCCAGCTTCTCCATCGCCATGTACTCCTGCGTGCCCGCGAAGCCCGCCGAGAGGGACTGGTAGAAGGGGTTGCCCAGAATCGCGGAGGCCCGCTCGGGGTCTGCGTGCGCCTCGACGATCTCGTCGAAGGTGCGCTTCATGTCGAGCATCATCGCGTGCAGTTCGCCGCCCGCGGAGTCGTCTATGCCCTTCACCCGGCGGGGGATGTTGTCGAGCGAGTCGATGCCCATGGACTGGGCGAGTCTGCGGGCCGGGTCGATGGTCAGGACGACCACCTTGCGCCCCCGCTCGGCCGCGCGCAGGCCCAGTGCCGCGGCAGTGGTCGTCTTGCCGACCCCGCCCGAACCGCAGCACACCACGATCCGGGTGCCGCGGTCCTCGATCAGCGGGTCGATGTCGAGCGTGGGGACGGGGGAGAGGCGGTGGCGGGCCGAGCTGCCCGAGTGGGCCGGGTCGTGCGCGTGCGCCGGTTCCGGACGACGACTCATGACATCCCCTGCTTCCGATACTTCCGACTCGGTTCCTGGCTCGGCTTTCGATACTTCCGACTCGGTTCTCGACGCGTTGCCCGGTTCGGCTTCCGGCTCGTCACGGGGGGCGGCGCGACAGACGGCGCGACGCGCACGCCCGCGACGACGCCCGGGTGGAGCACACCCGCGACGGCGCCCGGGTCGAGCACGCCTGTGGCCGCCGCGGCGCCGGCGGGAGGGTTTCGGCCGGTCATGACACACCCTGTGCGCGGAGTTCCTTGGCCAGCGCGTACAGGCCCGCCAGGTCCATGCCCTCCGCGAGCAGCGGCAGCTCGTGCCGGGGCAGATCCACCTCGGCCAGCGCGGCACGCTGCTCGGCCTCCAGCGCGTACCGCTCGGCGTACTCCTCCGCCTGCGCGAGCAGAGGGCCCACCAGCCGCTCGGCGTGCCCCCCGCGCCGCGCGCCGCCGAGACCGGCGGAGGACAAGGACTGCGCGACAGAAGAACGCGTGACCGTCCCCAGGAGTTCCAGATCGGCCGCGTCCAGCAGCTCCGGGCGCACCATGTTCACGATGATCCGCCCCACCGGCAGCCGGGCCGCCCGCAGCTCGGTGATGCCGTCCACGGTCTCCTGGACCGGCATCTCCTCCAGCAGCGTGACCAGGTGCACCGCCGTCTCCGGCGATTTCAGCACCCGCATCACGGCCTGCGCCTGATTGTGTATCGGGCCGATCTTGGCGAGTCCGGCGACCTCGTCGTTGACGTTGAGGAAACGGGCGATGCGCCCGGTCGGCGGGGCGTCCATCACGACGTAGTCGTAGACGAACCGCCCGCTCCGGTCCTTGCGCCGTACCGCCTCGCACGCCTTGCCGGTCAGCAGGACGTCCCGCACACCGGGCGCGATGGTGGTCGCGAAGTCGATCGCGCCGAGCTTCTTCAGGGCCCGTCCGGCGCTGCCCAGTTTGTAGAACATCTGGAGGTAGTCCAGAAGGGCCCGCTCGACATCGATGGCGAGGGCGTGCACCTCCCCGCCTCCGGGAGCGACGGCGATCTTCCGTTCCTCGTACGGCAACGCCTCCGTCTCGAAGATCTGTGCGATGCCCTGGCGGCCCTCGACCTCGATGAGAAGCGTCCGCTTCCCCTCCGTGGCCAGAGCCAGCGCGAGGGCCGCGGCCACCGTGGTCTTGCCGGTTCCGCCCTTGCCACTGACGACCTGAAGCCTGCTCACGTCTTTGAGCCTAATTCCTTCCCGCGCGCCCCGGCGGCTCCGGGGGAGAGTTCCCCGGAATCCAGCCGCTAGAGTCGCCGCATGACGAAATGGGAGTACTCCACGGTTCCGCTGCTGGTCCACGCCACGAAGCAGATTCTGGACACCTGGGGCGAGGACGGCTGGGAGCTCGTGCAGGTCGTTCCCGGCCCGAACAACCCCGAGCAGCTGGTGGCCTACCTGAAGCGGGAGAAGCAGGCGTGAGCGCGGTCGAGGCGAAGCTGGCCGAGCTCGGGCTGAGACTGCCCGAGGTCGTACCGCCGCTGGCCGCGTACCGTCCGGCCGTGCTGTCCGGGCGGTACGTCTACACCGCCGGCCAGCTTCCGATGGTGGACGGCGAACTCACGCTGACCGGCAAGGTCGGCGCCGAGGTCACGGCGGAGGAGGCCAAGGAGCTGGCGCGCACCTGCGCGCTGAACGCCCTCGCCGCCGTGAAGTCCGTCGCCGGTGACCTGGACCGCGTCGCGCGCGTGGTCAAGGTCACCGGGTTCGTGGCCTCGGCCGCGGACTTCACGGGCCAGCCGGGCGTCCTCAACGGCGCGAGCGAGCTGCTGGTCGACGTCCTCGGCGACAAGGGCGTCCACGCCCGCAGCGCGGTGGGCGTCGCGGTACTGCCGCTGGACGCTCCGGTGGAGGTCGAGATCCAGGTGGAACTGACCGAAACGGGCTGACCGAGGCGGGCTGACGGCTGGGGGTAGACGCTCTGGTGGCCGATGGAACGGGTTGACGGAAACGAGTTGACGGAAACGGACTGACGGCCGCGGGCGGCCGATGATCCGGTGGCCCACGGAGACATGGGCGGCCCGGTCCCCTCGGCCACTCGAACATCAGCCCGTCACGGGATAGCCTCCGGCCATGGCGAATGCGCAGGCTGATGGACAGGCCGGGGGCCAGACGGGTGATCGGACCGGTGGTCGGGCCGGTGGACAGGGGTATCCGCCGGAATGGCCGGAGCGCATCCGTGCGCTCGCGGACGGCACCCTCGTCCCGGTCACGCCGAAGCGCGCGGCCACCGTCATGCTCCTGAAGGACACCGGCGACGGCTATGCCGTCCACATGCTGCGCCGACGCGCCTCCATGGCCTTCGCCGGGGGCGCGTACGCCTATCCCGGCGGTGGCGTCGACCCGCGCGACGACGACCTTCACGTCCGCTGGGCGGGCCCCACGCGCGCGTGGTGGGCCGACAGACTCGGCGTCGAGGAAATGGAGGCCCAGGCGATCGTCTGCGCCGCCGTGCGCGAGACGTACGAGGAAGCCGGTGTGCTGCTCGCGGGCCCGACGCCCGACTCCGTGATCGGCGACACCACGGGCCCGGACTGGGAGGCGGACCGCGTGGCGCTCGTCGCGCGGGACATGTCCTTCGCGGAGTTCCTCGACCGCCGAGGGCTGGTCCTGCGCTCGGACCTGCTCGGTGTGTGGACCCGGTGGATCACCCCGGAGTTCGAGCCCCGCCGCTACGACACCTGGTTCTTCGTCGCCGCCCTCCCCGAGGGGCAGCGCACCCGGAACGCCTCTACGGAGGCCGACCGTACGGTGTGGATCGCCCCGCGCGAGGCGGCCGCCGCGTACGACCGGGGCGAGCTGCTGATGATGCCGCCGACGATCGCGACCCTGCGTCAGCTGACGGCGTACACGGCGGCGGCTCAGGCGCTCGACGCGGCACCCGCGCGTGACCTCGCGCCGGTGCTGGCCACCGCGCGGCCGGCCGAGGGCGGGATCGTGCTGTCCTGGCCCGGGTACGACGAGTTCACCCAGCACATCCCGAACGGTGGAGCCACGGCATGACGGACGCGGCAGCCCTTCCCGGCCAACCGCGCGGAGGGGTCCTCTCCGGACCCGCCACCGCGCGGGCGGTCAACGTCCTGGCCCCGAACGCCTCGGCGATGACCCTGGACGGCACCAACACCTGGATCCTGTCGGAACCCGGCTCCGCGCGCGCGGTCGTGATCGACCCGGGCCCGCTGGACGAGGGGCATCTGCACAACGTCGTCGACACCGCCGAGCGGGCCGGCAAGCGCGTCGCCCTCACCCTGCTGACGCACGGTCACCCCGACCACTCCGAGGGCGCCGCCCGCTTCGCCGAGCTGACCGGCACGAAGGTACGGGCGCTGGATCCGGAGCTGCGCCTGGGGGACGAGGGACTGTCCGGCGGGGACGTGGTCACCGTGGACGGCCTGGAACTGCGGGTCGTTCCCGCCCCCGGCCACACCGCCGACTCGCT
Source organism: Streptomyces incanus (assembly GCF_042656345.1). Classification (NCBI taxonomy): domain Bacteria; kingdom Bacillati; phylum Actinomycetota; class Actinomycetes; order Kitasatosporales; family Streptomycetaceae; genus Streptomyces; species Streptomyces incanus. Next base: position 126,387 of record NZ_JBHSPC010000095.1, on the reverse strand, counting down.
GGCCTTCCACCTGCCGGCCGACGGGGCCGTCCTCACCGGCGACACGGTCCTGGGGCGCGGTACGACCGTCGTGGCCCACCCCGACGGCCGCCTCGGCGACTACCTGGACACGCTGCGCCGTCTGCGCTCGCTCACGGTCGACGACGGCGTCCACACGCTCCTGCCGGGCCACGGCCCCGTACTGGAGGACGCTCAGGGCGCCGTCGAGTACTACCTGGCCCACCGCGCGCACCGCCTCGCTCAGGTGGAGACGGCCGTCGAGAACGGCCACCGCAGCGCGTCCGATGTCGTCGCCCACGTCTATGCCGATGTGGACCGCTCCCTCTGGCCGGCCGCGGAGCTGTCGGTCCGCGCACAGCTGGAGTACCTGCGGGAACACGGTCTCATCTAGGCCCGCACTTCGCGGGTCACCCGTTAGTGAAGGCTCAGCGCATGATCACCGACCGGTTCCCGCCGCGATCGGTTGCCCGATGACAATCACGCCGCCGGGCCGACCGCCCGTGGACCGATCCCGATCACTTGATCTTCACGATCGAGGGACCCGCGAAGTACGGGTCTAGGGCAGACCCCAGGATCCCGAGACCCCAGGACCCCAAGGTCCCGGGGCCCGCTCCACGTTCGTTCGGCGGGATCCCGGGGCCGGTGATCAGGTGATCACCGGCCCCTGCCCTGAACGTCCGGTCGAGGGACGGTATGGGGACGGGGCGTGAGGGCCGGGTCGGGTCAGCGGGACCGCTTCGCGAGGCGTTCGACGTCCAGGAGGATCACCGCGCGGGCCTCCAGGCGGAGCCAGCCGCGCTGGGCGAAGTCCGCCAGGGCCTTGTTGACCGTCTCGCGGGACGCGCCGACCAACTGGGCCAACTCCTCCTGCGTGAGGTCGTGGACGACGTGGATGCCCTCCTCGGACTGCACGCCGAAGCGGCGGGAGAGGTCCAGCAGGGCACGGGCGACCCGGCCCGGAACGTCGGAGAAGACCAGGTCCGACATGGCGTCATTGGTCTTGCGCAGCCGGCGCGCGACGGCCCGCAGCAGCGCGGTGGCCACCTCGGGGCGGGCGTTCAGCCAGGGCTGGAGGTCGCCGTGGCCGAGGGCGAGCAGCTTGACCTCGGTCAGCGCCGTGGCGGTCGCGGTGCGCGGGCCCGGGTCGAAGAGCGACAGCTCACCGATGAGCTCGCTGGGCCCGACGACGGCCAGCATGTTCTCGCGGCCGTCGGGGGAGGTGCGGTGGAGCTTGACCTTGCCCTCGGTGACCACGTAGAGCCGGTCTCCGGGATCGCCCTCGTGGAACAGGGAGTCGCCCCGTGCGAGGGTCACCTCGCTCAGCGAGGCGCGAAGCTCCGCGGCCTGCTCGTCATCGAGCGCCGCGAAGAGCGGGTTCCGCCGCAGAACGTCGTCCACGTGTTCTCTCCTTGTCGACCTGCTCAGGGGATCTTGGTCCCCACGTACCAGGGGACCGGGGTGCCCATTTTGCCGGACAGTCCAAACAGTGTGATCTGTCACAAGGATGCCGCACGGGCCCGCCCGGGTGAGCGGCAGGGGTCCAATTGGGGGCCGGTCCTCAGGGGTCGAGGCGGATGTCGGTGTCGAGTCGTAGGCTGGCCGGGTGCCCAAAACACCGGTGGGAGTGCAGGCCCAAGGGGCTGTTCGGGTGGCGGCGCACCGAGATTCCGCTGTGGGCGAACAAGGTTCCGATGGCGGTAGGGAAACGGCGAAACCGACAAAGAAGGCGCCGGTGAAGAAGAAATCGACCGCGAGTGCGACCTCGGATTCGACCTTGGCCGCGGATTCGACCTCGGCCAAGGCCGCGGCCTCGAGTGCGACCACGTCTGAGAGGGAGAGGGTGAGGACGCGCAGCGCGGCAGGGGCGAAGTCCACGGCCGCGGTCAAGCCGCCCAAGGCGGAGTCGCGCATCGCCCTCGTCCGCCGCGCCCGGCGGATCAACCGGGAGCTCGCCGAGGTGTTCCCGTACGCCCATCCCGAGCTGGACTTCGAGAACCCCTTCCAACTCGTGGTCGCCACGGTCCTGTCGGCCCAGACCACCGACCTGCGCGTCAACCAGACGACCCCCGCCCTCTTCGCGAAGTACCCCACCCCCGAGGACCTGGCCGCCGCCAACCCGGAAGAGGTGGAGGAGATCCTGCGCCCCACCGGGTTCTTCCGGGCCAAGACCAAGTCGGTGATGGGCCTTTCGAAGGTGCTGGTGGAGGATTTCGGCGGCGAGGTGCCGGGCCGCCTCGAGGATCTCGTCAAACTGCCCGGTGTGGGCCGCAAGACGGCCTTCGTCGTGCTCGGTAATGCCTTCGGCCGCCCCGGCATCACCGTGGACACGCACTTCCAGCGCCTGGTGCGCCGCTGGAAGTGGACGGAGGAGACCGACCCCGACAAGATCGAGGCGGCCGTCGGCGCGCTCTTCCCGAAGAGCGAGTGGACCGACCTCTCGCACCATGTGATCTGGCACGGCCGCCGCATCTGCCACGCCCGCAAGCCCGCCTGCGGCGCCTGCCCCATCGCCCCGCTCTGCCCGGCGTACGGCGAGGGCGAGACCGACCCGGACAAGGCGCGGAAGTTGCTGAAGTACGAGAAGGGCGGCTTGCCGGGCCAGCGGCTGAACCCGCCGCAGGCCTACCTCGACGCGGGCGGCCGGCCGGCCCCGCCGCTGGGCGCCGCATGACGGGGGCATGCATGGCAGGGGCATGCACGGCGGGGGCATACATGGCGGCCGCCGGTGGAACGATCTAGGCACCACCGGGCGTTGGACGGGGCATGGGAGCGGCGGGGGCCAGGACGACAGAGGTGGCGATGACGCGGGTGACCGATCCCCGGGGCGGCCGGGTGGCGCTCAGTACGGAGGGCTTGCCCGCCTGGCTGGACCCGGTGGTCCGGGTCGCGCGGACGATCGCGCCGGGCGACCTGAGCCGCTTCCTCCCCCCGGCGGACGGCGCGGGGCGCCAGGCCGCCGTCCTCATCCTGTTCGGCGACGGGAAGCGCGGCCCGGAACTGCTGCTCATGGAGCGGTCGGCGGCGCTGCGCTCGCATGCCGGACAGCCGGCCTTCCCCGGCGGCACCCTCGACCCCGAGGACGGCGACCCGCTGGCCGACGGGCCGCTGTCGGCCGCGCTGCGCGAGGCCGAGGAGGAGACGGGGCTCGATCCCGACGGAGTCCAGCTCTTCGGCGTTCTGCCGAAGCTCTACATCCCCGTCAGCGGCTTCGTCGTCACGCCGGTCCTGGGCTGGTGGCGGACCCCCAGCCCGGTCGGTGCCGTCGATCCGAACGAGACCGCTCGGGTCTTCACCGTCCCCGTGGCGGATCTCACCCATCCGGACAACCGCACGACCACCACCCATCCCAGCGGCCACCGGGGTCCGGCATTCCTGGTCGAATCGGCCGTGGTGTGGGGTTTCACGGCCGGGATCATCGACCGGCTGCTCCATTACGCGGGGTGGGAGCGCCCCTGGGACCGGGAGAAGCAGGTCCCGCTGGATTGGCGGTCGTGACAGGGTGGGCGCGGTGCCGTGCGGTACGGGGGCTCGTGACGACGGCGGTTCGTGCCGTACGCCTCCGCACTCCGGCCGCGTAAGAACGACCGGAATGACGAGGCGAGGCAAAAAGCGGTGAACGTGCTGGACATCCTGTTGCTGGTCGCCGCCGTGTGGTTCGCGGTCGTCGGCTACCGCCAGGGCTTCGTCGTCGGCATCCTGTCGGTGATCGGGTTCCTGGGCGGCGGTCTCGTCGCCGTCTACCTCCTCCCCGTCATCTGGGACGTCCTGACGGACCACGCGGAGGTCAGCACGGCCGCCGCCGTCGTCGCGGTCGTCGTCGTCATAGTCTGCGCCTCCGTCGGCCAGGCCCTGACCACCCACCTCGGAAACAAGCTGCGCCGTCACATCACATGGTCCCCGGCCCGAGCGCTCGACGCCACCGGCGGTGCCCTGGTCAACGTCGTCGCGATGCTCCTGGTCGCCTGGCTGATCGGCTCGGCCCTCGCGGGAACGACCCTGCCGACGCTCGGCAAGGAGGTCCGCCAGTCCAAGGTGCTGACCGGCGTCTCCCGGGCGCTGCCCGACCAGGCCGACACCTGGTTCGCCGACTTCTCCTCCGTCCTCGCGCAGAACGGTTTCCCCCAGGTCTTCAGCCCGTTCGCGAACGAGCCGATCACCGATGTCCGGCCCCCCGACCCCGCCCTGGCCGGCAGCCCGGTGGCCGACCGCGCGCAGCGGTCCATCGTCAAGGTCATGGGCACCGCCCCGCGATGCGGCAAGGTCCTCGAGGGCACCGGCTTCGTGTTCTCCGAGCGCCGTGTGATGACCAACGCGCATGTCGTGGGCGGTGTCGACGAGCCGACCGTGCAGATAGGCGGCGAGGGCAGGAAGTACGACGCGACGGTCGTCCTCTACGACTGGAAGCGCGACATCGCGGTCCTCGACGTCCCAAACCTGAAGGCGCCCGCGCTGCGGTTCGCCACCGAGGACGCGGGCAGGGACGACGGCGCGATCGTCGCCGGCTTCCCGGAGAACGGCGCGTACGACGTCCGGTCGGCGCGGGTCCGCGGGCGCATCACGGCCAACGGCCCGGACATCTACCACCGGGGCACAGTCCGCCGTGACGTCTACTCCGTGTACGCGACGGTCCGGCAGGGCAACTCCGGCGGCCCGCTGCTGACCCCCGAGGGCCAGGTCTACGGTGTGGTGTTCGCCAAGTCCCTCGACGACGCCGAGACGGGGTACGCCCTCACCGTGGACGAGATCCAGGAGGACATCGCCAAGGGCCGCTCCGCTACCCAGCAGGTGGACAGCGACAGCTGCGCACTCTGAGCGGCGCGAGGCCGCTACGGCCGGTCGTGCGACCGGCCGTACGGACCGGGCCGTACGGACAGGGCCTACGACCGGGCCGTACGGACAGGGCCTACGACCGGGCCGTACGGACAGGGCCTACGACCGGGCCGTACGGACAGGGCCTACGACCGGGCCGTACGGCGGGGGCGTATGGAGAAGGTCGTATGGAGAGGGCGAGGGCGGGTGCACGCCCCAGGAGGCCCACCGGAGCACGGCCGGGCGTACGCCCCTCGTCAGCCGCGTGGGTGATGGTGGCGGAGCCGCACCGAGACCCAGCGGGCCCGGCGGCGGAGGATATGCGGAATCCCGACCCTGAGATCCGTACCTGCCATCTGTGGTGCACCGCCTTGCTGGTGGGGTCCCCTACCGGCCGCCGAGCGGCGGTCGCGGCCTGCGTCACTGTATTCGTGCGTCCAGCCCATACTTCGACCACTGCCCCCGACCCATGGTCGATAACCGCCTCGCGCAGGGCCAATTGGCCTATGCGCCAGGCAAGTGGCCGTTCGTAGGACAGGTGTTCAGATCTGATGGTCGGCCCTGCGTACCGGAAGGGGAAGCGGAAGGAGCGCGGAAGAGACGCGGGAGCCGCTCGGCGGGCTGTCAGCGGTCGGGTTCCGGGTCCTTCAGCCAGTTGATCAGCTCGGAGGAGAACGCCGCCGGGTCCTCCTCGTGCGGGAAGTGGCCGAGCCCGTCGAACAGCCGCCAGCGGTACGGCGCTTCGACGTACTCCCCGGACCCGGCGGCACTGCGGATGCCCACCACGGGGTCGAGCGAGCCGTGCAGATGCAGCGTCGGAACCCGCACCGGCCGCTTCATCCGGCGGTTGAACTGGATGCCGTCCGGCCGGGCCAGGGACCGCACCATCCACCGGTACGGCTCGATCGAGCAGTGCGCCGTGGACGGGATGCACATGGCCCGCCGGTAGTTCTCCAGCGCCTCCTCCTCGGGCCGGCGGGGCCCGGACCAGTCCTGGATCAGCTTGGCCACCAGCGCCCCGTCGTCCGTGGTGAGCTGCCGCTCCGGGACCCAGGGCCGCTGGAACCCCCAGATGTGAGACATGGCGGACGACTGCCTGACGTCGGCGATCATGGCCGCCCGCCAGCGCCGCGGATGCGGCATGGACGACACCGCGAGCCGTCGTACGAGCTTGGGGCGCATCGCCGCCGCCGTCCAGGCCAGGTATCCGCCCAGGTCGTGCCCGACCAGCGCGGCGTCCGGCTCGCCGAGGGAACGGATCACACCGGTGATGTCCAGCGCCAGGTTGGCCGGGTCGTAGCCGCGCGGTGTGCGGTCGCTGCCGCCGACGCCCCGCAGGTCCATGGCGACCGCGCGGAACCCGGCGTCGGCGAGCGCCGACAGCTGGTGCCGCCAGGTCCACCAGAACTGCGGGAAGCCGTGCAGCAGCAGCACCAGCGGCCCGTCGCCGGCCTCGGCGACGTGGAAACGCGCGCCGTTGGCGGCGACGTCCCGGTGGGTCACCTCGGCACCGCCCGGGATGTCGAGGCGTACGGCCGAGAGTGGTTGCGCCGAAGGAGTGGCGGGGTCCGTCATGAGGACGAGCGTGTCACAGCTTCGATCGCCTCGGGGACCCTCTCCTTGGGGAGCTCCGGACGCGGGTGCGGCTTGGCCTTCTGCAGCACGACCGCCGTGTCCTTCATCGAGGCGGCGACCTTCTGCGGGCCGCGGCCCTTCTTGGCCTTCTTCGCGAAGACGGTGCCGATCAGCGCGAGGACGAGCGCGACCAGCACGTTCGCCGCGAATGACAGTAGGAAGCAGACGGCGAGGTTCCAGTCGCTCCAGGTATGAATGCCGTAGGCCAGGGCGAAGCTCAGCATCGGCAGGGAGAACAGCAGTACGAGACCGGCCAGGGTGAACAGTCCGCCGCTCGTCGCGCCCCGCTGCGCATCCCGCTTGAGCTGTGCTTTCGCCAGTGCGATCTCGTCGTGCACCAGCGCGGACATGTTCTCCGTCGCCGAGGCGAACAATTGACCGATGCTGCGTTCGGCGCCGACCGGGCTGCCGTCGGGTGCGCTCATCGCGGTCTCCCTCTTCTGCTTTCGTCCTGCGTGCCTCTGCGTACCTCTGAGTAAGGATCAGTCTGCCGCCTGACGGCTCCTGTCCGCCCCATCACCTGCGTCGACCGCGTGTGTCCGGTTGTGCGTGTCCGACCGGTTCGGACCGGTTCGGACCGGTTCGGACTGGCTTCGGCTGTCCTGACTTTTGTACCGTTCCGTCAGATCATGCCGGACCGCCGTGATCCTCGCCTGCCCCGTCCGGTACTTCGGCAAGCCCGCCGTGTCCCTCGGCCTTCTCCCGGGCGAGCTGCCGGTGTTCGGCGGCCTTGCGCTCGTGGATCTCCGCCATGCGCAGGTGGTACGCCGGGTCGTCCTCCTCGTAGATGTCCGGGACGCCGCTGAGGTCGTCGTCGCGTTCCTCGTCCTCGGTCAGTTTGCGGTACTTGGCGTTCCTGATCCTCAGCAGCACGATGGCGATGGCGGTGGCGATCAGCGATCCGGTCAGGACGGCGGCCTTGACGCTGTCCACCATCGACGCGTCGTCCCCGAAGGCGAGTTCACCGATGAGCAGGGAGACGGTGAACCCGATCCCGGCGAGCGTCGCCACCGCCAGGACGTCCGCCCAGGCGAGGTCGTCGCTGAGCGACGCCCGGGTGAAGCGTGTGGTCAGCCACGTACCGCCGAAGATACCGACCGTCTTGCCGACGACGAGACCGAGGACCACACCGAGCGTCTCGGGCGCGGTGAACACGTCCGCGAGCGCGCTGCCGGAAACCGCCACACCCGCGCTGAACAGGGCGAACAGCGGGACCGCGAGGCCCGACGAGAAGGGCCGGACGAGATGCTCGATGTGCTCGCCGGGGGACTGCTCCTCACCCTCGCGGCGGTGGCAGCGCAGCATCAGGCCCATGGCGACACCGGCGACGGTGGCGTGGATCCCGCTGTTGTACATCAGGCCCCAGACGACCAGGGCGAGCGGCACGTACACGTACCAGCCGCGTACGCCCTTGCGCAGCAGCAGCCAGAAAGCGGCCAGGCCCACCACGGCACCGGCGAGCGCGAGGAAATCGAGGTCGGCGGTGAAGAAGACGGCGATGATCAGGATCGCGAAGAGGTCGTCGACGACGGCGAGGGTCAGCAGGAAGGCGCGCAGCGCGCTCGGCAGCGAGGTGCCGATGACCGCGAGCACGGCGAGCGCGAAGGCGATGTCGGTGGCGGTGGGCACGGCCCAGCCGGCCAGTGAACCGCCACCGATGCCGCTGGTGAGCGTGTAGACGAGGGCCGGTACGGCCATGCCGCACAGGGCGGCGACGACAGGGAGCACGGCGGCCCGGGGATCGCGCAGATCACCGGCGACGAGTTCGCGTTTGAGCTCGATGCCGGCGACGAAGAAGAAGACCGCGAGCAGTCCGTCGGCGGCCCAGTGCGCGACGGACAGGCTCAGGCCGAGCGCCTCGGGTCCGAAGTGGAAGTCGCTGACGCTCTCGTAGCTGTCGTGCACGGCGGGCACGTTCGCCCAGACCAGCGCGGTGATCGCGGCGAGGAGCAGCAGCATGCCGCCGATGGTCTCGGTGCGCAGCGCGTCCGCGACGTAGGTCCGCTCGGGCAGGGAGAGGCGGCCGAATGCCTTGCGCGGGCTGGGGGTGCGGGGGGCGGTCACGGGTGGTCCTCTGGTCGTCGGGCAGCACTGATCGCGTGCCGACCAGACTTCCCGGCGCTCCATGAGACAACTGTGTGGGGGATGGCCTGCTGTGGCCACCCTTCGTGGTCACTGTAGCCAACGTGCTCCGACACCGCACGAAGAGCTCTCGATGACGGACGTCACGGAGGCACCCGGCGCGCGTGCGACGCCGGGTGCCTCCGCGGCCCGTGGGCGGGCCGTGACCGGTGGGTCCCAGGGGAGAAACCAGGGACCCTCTTCGAGTCGGTCCTCGGTTCAGTCCTCGCTGGACGACTGGGGCAGCTTCGCCTGGATCAGATCCATTACCGCCGAGTCGGTCAGCGTCGTGACGTCCCCCAGCTCACGGTTCTCCGCGACGTCCCGCAGCAGGCGGCGCATGATCTTGCCGGAGCGGGTCTTCGGCAGCTCGTTCACCGGCAGGATCCGCTTGGGCTTGGCGATCGGGCCCAGCGTGGAACCCACGTGGTTGCGCAGCTCGGCGACCAGGTCCTCGGTCTCCGCGGCCGTACCGCGCAGGATCACGAAGGCGACGATGGCCTGCCCGGTCGTCTCGTCCGTCGCGCCGACCACGGCCGCCTCGGCGACCGACGGGTGGGAGACGAGCGCCGACTCCACCTCGGTGGTGGAGATGTTGTGCCCGGAGACCAGCATCACGTCGTCGACCCGGCCGAGCAGCCAGATGTCGCCGTCGTCGTCCTTCTTGGCACCGTCACCCGCGAAGTACTTGCCCTCGAAGCGGGACCAGTACGTGTCGAGGAACCGCTGGTCGTCGCCCCAGATGGTGCGCAGCATCGACGGCCACGGCTCGGTGAGGACCAGGTAGCCTCCGCCGCCGTTCGGTACCTCGCTCGCCTCGTCGTCGACGACGGTCGCGGCGATGCCGGGCAGCGGGGTCTGGGCGGAGCCCGGCTTGGCGGCGGTCACGCCCGGCAGCGGCGAGATCATGATCCCGCCGGTCTCGGTCTGCCACCAGGTGTCCACCACGGGGGTGCGGTCCGCGCCGATGTTCTTGCGGTACCAGATCCAGGCCTCGGGGTTGATCGGCTCGCCGACGGAGCCGAGGACCCGCAGCGAGGACAGGTCGAACTTCGCGGGGATGTCGTCGCCCCACTTCATGAACGTCCGGATCGCGGTGGGCGCCGTGTAGAGGATCGTCACGCCGTACTTCTGCACGATCTCCCAGAAGCGGCCCTGGTGCGGGGTGTCGGGCGTGCCCTCGTACATGACCTGGGTCGCGCCGTTGGCGAGTGGCCCGTAGACGATGTACGAGTGCCCGGTGACCCAGCCGACGTCGGCCGTGCACCAGAACACGTCCGTCTCCGGCTTGAGGTCGAAGACCGACCAGTGGGTGTACGCCGTCTGGGTGAGGTAACCGCCGGAGGTGTGCAGGATGCCCTTCGGCTTACCCGTGGTGCCGGAGGTGTAGAGGATGAACAGCGGCTGCTCGGCCTCGAACGCCTCAGGGGTGTGCTCGGTGCTCTGGCCCCCCACGAGGTCGTGCCACCACACGTCGCGGCCCTCGGTCCAGGCGACGTCCTGGCCGGTGCGGCGGACGACGAGGACATGCTGCACGTTGTCGACGCGGCCGGCCGCCTCGTCCACGGCGGGCTTGAGCGCGGAGGGCTTGCCGCGCCGGTAGCCGCCGTCGGCGGTGATGACGACCTTGGCGTCGGCGTCCTGGATGCGGGTCGCGAGTGCGTCCGCCGAGAAGCCGCCGAAGACGACGGAGTGCGCGGCGCCGATCCGGGCGCAGGCCAGCATCGCGATCGCGGCCTCGGGGATCATCGGGAGGTAGACGGCGACCCGGTCGCCCTTTTGGACCCCCAGCTCCAGCAGGGCGTTGGCGGCCTGGGAGACCTCGTCCTTGAGCTGGGCATAGGTGATCGCGCGGCTGTCGCCGGGCTCGCCCTCGAAGTGGATGGCGACCCGGTCGCCGTGCCCGGCCTCGACATGCCGGTCCACACAGTTGTAGGCGACGTTGAGCTCGCCGTCCTTGAACCACTTGGCGAACGGCGGGTTCGACCAGTCGAGGGTCTCGGTGGGCTCCTTGGCCCAGGTCAGTCGGCGGGCCTGCTCGGCCCAGAAACCGAGCCTGTCAGCCTTGGCCTGTTCGTACGCCTCCGCGGTGACGTTGGCGTGGGCGGCCAGGTCGGCGGGGGGTGTGAACCTGCGCTCTTCCTTAAGCAGGTTGGCCAGGCTTTCGTTGCTCACGGCATCTGCCTTTCCCGGAGTGTCCGTTGTGTCCCAGGCCACAGCTCATCAGACCCAGGGGTGTGCTGACAAGGGTCGCCGGCAAAGTGGTTTAGACCTTTTGAGGTTGGCCGGCTGCTTCCGTGGCCAGGGGTCATCCCTACCCACGGACGCCGGTGGTGCGCGGTTCACCCTCGGCAATGCCTCGTATGCCCGGAGGGCGGGTTTTCACAGCGTCGGGTCCTCGGCCCGTACCCGGTCGAACACCCACTCTCCGGCCGCCTTGGTGAGGAGATACGCCTGCGCCTCCCCCACGTGGAAGTAGAGGCCATGGAGCGTCAGGAACTCGTCCTTCAGGGCGCGGGCCACCGATTCGTGGGCGCGCAGGTGCTCCAACTGCTGGACGACGTTGGCCAGGCAGAGCTGCTCGGCCGTGTCGGCCGGCGCCCGCCCGGCCAGTCGCACCCAGGGTCCGCTCCCGTCCCGCACGCGCTTCAGACTCGGCAGCCCGTGCCGCAGCCACCGTCTCAGCGGTGTGCGGGCACTCGGGCTGCCGTCCGGCTGGGGGTCGAGCAGCGCCTGCATCGCACCGCAGCCCGAGTGCCCGCACACCGTGATGGAGCGCACCGCCAGCACCTCCACGGCGTACTCGAGGGCGGCCGCCACCGAGTCGTCACCGCTCTCCTCGCCGGGCGGTGGCACGAGGTTGCCGACGTTGCGGACCACGAACAGGTCGCCCGGGCCACTGGAGGTGATCATCGAGGTGACCAGCGCGGCCGGGTCGGTGACCTGGAGCGGAGAGCCGTCGATCCGTCCGGCGACGATCCCGCCCGCGGCGGCGGCGACCAGGCCGGCCTGGAGCGGCGCGCCGGTGGCGAGGGCGATGCCGAGGGGCAGGGGCAGGGGCAGGGCGATCAGGGAGACCGCGACGGCGGCTGACAGATCCGCGCCCGCGATGCGCGGGCGGCGGTGCCGGGCCGGCGGCGGACTGTGCGGCGGATGGGCGCGCTCGGGCCGGTTCGAGTCGGTGGTACGGGTGGGAACACAGGCTGGCATGCTTCCCGTCTCCTCCGGGGCTGCGCGGTCGTGGAAAGGGGGTGAGTCGCTCGACGGCGGGGGTGGACGCGGCCGTGGGGCACGGCGTCAGAACGGCGGGATCCGGCAACGGCGAGTGTGGCTACTGCGAGGTCTGGTAACGGCGGGATCAAGCGCGGGAGCAAGCGCGGGCGGGACCGGTCAAGGCGAGGAGGTGTCTCGACGACATGGGATCCCAACTATCAGTAAACGAATCGTAATTCAGAGTAAAGGGTAGGCATGGACTTTCCCGGCAAACGGGGCAACGAATCACCTTCAAAGGTGAAGAGGGCATTTAATCGGCTTGTCGTACTAATTCCTTCTCGGTCCCATGCGACTTTGGCGGCGTTGCCGGCGCGGGCCGGCGCAGCACCAGGCATCCCCCGCCAGGGTTGGCCCGAGAGAAGGAAGAAGGTGGGCGGACATGGTCGCCACCCGAAGGATCGCCGTGGGCGCCGTGGGCGCCGTGATCACCGCGGTCTGCGCCGCCTCGCTCGCCGGCTGCGGAACCGGCACCGACGGCTCCAGGAGGGAATTGCACGGCCCCGAGAGGGCGAAGCCGGCGCAGGCACCGGAAAGGGCGGTCCGACTGATCGGCGACGGCTCCACCGCGTACACCGGGACGCAGCCGCACCTGATCAAGCCCGAGCGGCTGAAGCCGGGCGAGAGGCCCCCGCAGTTCGTCGTCTTCTCGTGGGACGGCGCGGGTGAGGACAGCCAGAAGCTCTTCTCCCACTTCCGCAAGGTCGCCCAGGAGAACAACGCGACCATGACGTACTTCCTGAGCGGCGTGTACATGCTTCCGGAGGAGAAGCGCGACCTGTACCGACCGCCGCAGCACTCGCCGGGCCGGTCCGACATCGGCTTCAACGACGCGGAGGGCATCGCCGCCACGGTGGAGCAACTGCGCTCGGCGTGGTTGGAGGGCAACGAGATCGGCACCCACTTCAACGGCCACTTCTGTGGCGCCGACGGCGGGGTCGGCGAGTGGTCGGTGGCGGAGTGGAAGGACGAGATCGCCCAGGCCAAGTGGTTCGTGAAGGCATGGAAGACACACGCCGGCCTGAAGAACGAGGCCCCGCTGCCCTTCGACTACGACAAGGAGCTCATCGGCGCCCGCACCCCCTGCCTGGAGGGCCAGGAGAACTTCATGAAGGCGGCGAGCGAGCTGGGCTTCCGCTACGACACCAGCGGAGTCAACAACCAGGTGTGGCCGAAGAGGGAGCAGGGGCTGTGGGATCTGTCGCTGCAGCTCGTCCCCTTCCCCGGGCACTCCTTCGAGCAGCTCACCATGGACTACAACTTCATGGTCAACCAGTCCGGCACCACCACCCAGGGCGATCCCGCGAAGCACGAACTGTGGGGCGACCAGATGCGGGACGGCCTGGTCGCGGGCTTCCAGCGGGCCTACGACGGCAACCGGGCACCCCTGATCATCGGCAACCACTTCGAGTCCTGGAACGGCGGCACCTACATGCGTGCCGTCGAGGAGACCGTTGAGGCGGTGTGCGCCAAGCCCGAGGTGCGCTGTGTCTCCTTCCGGCAGCTCGCGGACTGGCTGGATGCCCAGGACCCGCAGACCCTGGAGAAGCTGCGCACCCTGGATGTGGGCGAGAGCCCGAAGGGGGGCTGGAAGTCCTTCTTGTCCGCCAAGCCCGCTCCGGCCCCCAAGGGCGTGCCCGGGGTGCCCGCGGCCAAGGGGTGAGCGGCGGCCTGCACCGTGGCCGCGAGCGGCGATCCGGCGTGAAGAAGGCCACTCCTTCGAGGAGTGGGCGCCGGAAGTGCGTAATGTCGTACTCATGAGTACGACAGGGGCGACCGCCGATCCGCTCGTGGCCCTGGGCTCGCTGCCCGGTGTGGCCGACTCCGTGGAATCCGTGCGCAAGGCCGTGGACCGGGTCTACGGACACCGGGTCATGCGGCGGCGCAGCAACGAGATCACCTCCGAAGCGGCGCTGCGTGGCGCCCGCGGCTCGGCAGCGCTGTCCGGCGCGGACTGGGCGCTGGAGGAGGTGCGCAGGCGCAGCGACTTCGGCACCGACGACGAGGCACGCACGATGGGTGCCGCGCTGCGGCTGTCCGCCGAGGCGGGCCAGCTGCTGACCATCTGGCGGCAGTCGCCGCTGAGGGTGCTCGCCCGGCTGCACCTGGTGGCGGCGGCCGACCGCGCCGACCAGGTCGGGCGGCCCCGCAAGGAGGGCGAGCCGGTCGACGAGCCCTTGGTCGGCCTCCCGCTACCCGGTGCGGCGGAGGCGCACGGCAGGCTGGAGGGCCTGACCGAGCTGATCGTCGCGGGCGGTTCCGCCCCGGCGCTGGTCACGGCCGCCGTCGTACACGGCGAGCTGCTCGCGCTGCGCCCCTTCACCTCCTGCAACGGCCTTCTCGCACGTACGGCCGAGCGCATCGTGCTGGTCGGCAGCGGGCTGGACCCGAAGTCGGTCTGCCCTGCCGAGGCCGGCCATGCCGAACTGGGCCGCGAGGCCTATCTGACGGCTCTGGAGGGATACGTCTCCGGCACCCCCGAGGGCGTGGCCGCCTGGATCGCCCATTGCGGACGGGCGGTCGAGTTGGGGGCGCGTGAGTCCATGGCGGTGTGCGAGGCACTGCAGCGCGGGGCGGCGTAACGCGCGCGTGGGGCCGGCCTGCGCGTGGAGTGGAAACGCGAAGGCGGCACAGCGATAAGAGACGTTTGCGTGGCATTCGCGCAGAAATGCGGCGGTACGAATTTCTCGTACCGCCGCTGGCACGTCCACCTGGTTACCAAGCGTCCTCGATATATGCCCATCAGGTCGGGAACTCTGCCCGTCCCTGGTGCGGCTGGCCCGTAATCGACGGGTCGACGTCGCGTGGGTGCCCTGTGGCCATGCTCGGTCCGTGGGGCCAAATGCGTTGTGAAGGTGATCCTCTCGGATGTCCTTGGTCTCGCGGGCCGCTGAATCCTTTGTACTCCAGGTTCCAAGCAAGCGGAAGTGGGGGGCCCACTTCTTTACTTTTACGCTCAAAGGCGCACCAATCGGACGCCGGTGTGCCGGACGGGAGCCGGCCCGGTCGGTGCGCCTTCGCGGTGGCCGGTCAGGCCACCGTCGCGCGGCGTCGGCTGGTGTACCAGACCAGGCCCGCGGTGGCCGCGGCGGCTCCTATGGCGGCAGCCGCCACCAGGGCCGGGCGAGGCGGAACGGAGAGCGCGGGGAGGCGCTGCTTGAGCCGGACGGGCCGGTGGAAGTCCAGGATCGGCCACTCGCGTGCGACGGCTTCGCGGCGCAGTGCCCGGTCCGGGTTCACGGCGTGCGGGCGGCCCACGGACTCCAGCATCGGCAGATCGGTCACCGAGTCGCTGTAGGCGTAGCAGCGGGCGAGGTCGTAGCCCTCCGACTCGGCCAGCTCCCTGATCGCCTCGGCCTTCGTCGGGCCGTACGCGTAGTACTCCACATCTCCGGTGAAGCACCCGTCGTCACCCACGACCATGCGGGTGGCGACGACCCGGTCCGCACCCAGCAGCTCGCCGATCGGCTCGACCACCTCGGCGCCCGAGGTGGACACGATCACCACGTCTCGGCCGGCGGTGTGATGCTGCTCGATGAGGGTGGCGGCCTCGTCGTAGATGATCGGGTCGATCAGGTCGTGCAGGGTCTCGGCGACGATCTCCTTGACCTGTTGGACGTTCCAGCCGCGGCACAGTGCGGACAGGTACTTGCGCATCCGCTCCATCTGGTCGTGGTCGGCACCGCCGGCCAGGAAGACGAACTGGGTATATGCGGTACGCAGGACTGCCCTGCGGTTGATCAGGCCGCCTTGGTAGAACGACTTGCTGAACGTGAGCGTGCTCGACTTCGCAATGACCGTCTTGTCCAGATCGAAGAAGGCGGCTGCGCGGGGCAGTGAGTGGTTTTCCACGCCCCTGAGCATAGGTGCAGCCCATTCGGCGTAAAGTATGGCGCGTGGGTTTGCCTGAGAGGGCTCTCGGGTACACCATGGAAGTCACGGATCGTTCGCGACCGTGCGAACCCGGTCCGGCTCCTCCCCCCCCGAGTCGGCCGTGGGGACGACCCCCGCTCTCCCCCCCGGCGGGGGTCGTCGCATGTCCGGGTGGGTTTTCTCTTCTTCTCGGCACGGCCGAGGCGCCGCTTGTCGGCCGGGTCCCGACTGAATTGTCATGCGCATGCCTTATGACTCCGTGTAGTCATGAGGCTGCTCTGCGGGATTCACGCATGGGCTGCCCGAGGCTCACCGATGTGGGTGACGGCGATATTCACAAGCGTCGACCTGTCCACAGTTTTTGACCAAGATCCACACGATTCTCCGGATCGCTGCACCGTGATTCCAACGCATCCCGCTCACGGCGGGTTCACCACCCGTTCCGTTTGTCGAGTCGCGTACGGCCGGTTTCTGTCGGCCGTTCATATCGAGGCCGCTTGCCGGTTCTCGCACGTTTGGGAATCGCGGGGCCGCAGAGGCACCGCGAGATGCAGCGAAGGGGGAAGGAAATGGCAGGAACCGTCACACACGATCCGCCGCCCGCCGCCGGAGGAGGCAGGCAGGGCGGACCGCTGATCATCACCGAGGACGCCGGGCTTCTCGACGACCTGCTGCGCCTGTGCGCGGCGGCCGGTGCCACCCCGGAGGTCCATCACGGGGTGCCGGAACGGCGGGGAAGTTGGGAGGCCGCACCGCTCGTCCTCGTCGGTGACGATGCCGCGCGGCGCGTGCGCGGTGCCGCGCGGCGGCGCGGAGTGGTGCTGGTCGGCCGCGACCAGGACGACTCCGGCGTCTGGCGCCGGGCCGTCGAGATCGGCGCCGACCATGTGCTGATGCTGCCCGACGGCGAGCAATGGCTGGTCGACCGCATCGCCGATGTGGCCGAGGGCGTCGGCCGGCCGGCCCTGACCGTCGGTGTCCTCGGCGGCCGGGGCGGAGCCGGCGCCTCCACGCTCGCGTGCGCGCTCGCCGTCACTTCGGCGCGTGAGGGGCTGCGCACTCTCCTGGTGGACGCGGATCCACTGGGCGGCGGACTCGACGTGGTCCTCGGCGGCGAAACGGCGGAAGGGCTGCGCTGGCCCGCTTTCGCCGCCTCACGGGGACGGGTCGGCGGCGGCGCCCTGGAGGAGTCACTGCCCGAACTGCACTCCCTGCGAGTGCTCAGCTGGGACCGCGGCGACTGCGTCACCGTACCGCCGCAGGCCGTACGCGCGGTGCTCGCCGCGGCCCGGCGCGGGGGCGGCACGGTCGTGGTGGACCTGCCGCGGCGCGTCGACACCGGGGTGGCCGAGATCCTCGCGCAACTCGACCTCGGGCTCTTGGTGGTCCCCGCCGAGCTGCGCGCCGTCGCGGCGGCCGGACGCGTCGCCTCCGCCGTCGGCATGGTCCTGCGCGACCTGCGGGTGGCGGTGCGCGGACCGTACGCACCCGGTCTCGACGACCGCGAGGTGGCCCGGCTGCTCGGACTGCCCCTCGTCGGCGACGTACCCGTCGAGCCCGGCCTGCAGCACCCGCCCGGCTCGGGACGGCCGCCCGGGGCGTCCGGCCGGAGCCCGTTGGCCCGGTTCTGCAAGGAGTTCTGGGAGCGGGCGCTGGTGGAGACGAGGGCCGCATGAACAGCGGAGGGCGTCAGAGGACGAAGGGGCCGCACGGGATGCCGGTGGGCGGCCGGGAGGGCGTGGTGCCCGTGGAGACGTGTGGGGTGCCGCCGGCGGGGTTCGGGGTCATGGCTCCGATGGGGGTCGGAGGTGGCGGTGTGGCTGCCGCGGGCTCCCGTAGCGCAGGGGCGGTGGGGAGCGGGGCCGGGGCGCCGGTGGCGGGAGAGATGTCCGGTACGCCGGAGAGCACGTCGGGGGGCGGGCCCGGAATGCCTGCCGGACTGCTCGACGGGGTACGGCGGTGGCTCGCGGAGAGCGGCTCCGAACCGACGCCCGCGCGGGTGGCGCAGGCCCTGCGGGAGCAGGGACGGGTGCTCGGCGCCGCCGAAGTGCTGGGTGCCGCGGAACAGTTGCGGTCCGAACTGATCGGCAGCGGCCCGCTGGACCCGCTGCTCGCCGACCGCTCGGTCACCGACGTGCTCGTGTCGGCACCCGACAGGGTCTGGGTGGACCGGGGCGGCGGACTGGAGCTGACGGGCGTCTCCTTCCCGGACGCGGTGGCCGTACGCAGGCTCGCCCAGCGGCTCGCCGCCGTGGCCGGCCGGCGCCTGGACGACGCCCGGCCCTGGGTCGACGCGCGGCTGACCGACGGGACGCGGCTGCACGCCGTGCTGCCCCCGGTGGCCGTCGGCTGCACCTGCCTGTCGCTGCGCGTCGTACGGCCCCGCGCCTTCACCCTGGACGAACTGACGGCGGCGGGAACGGTGCCGCCGGGCGGCGACCGGATCCTGCGCGCGCTGCTCGACGCGCGGCTGTCCTTCCTGGTCAGCGGCGGCACCGGGACCGGCAAGACGACCTTGCTCAGTGCATTGCTGGGGCTGGTCGGTCCGGGCGAGCGGATCGTCCTCGCCGAGGACTCGGCCGAACTGCGGCCCGACCATCCGCACGTCGTACGCCTGGAGACCCGGCCCGCGAACCAGGAGGGTGCCGGGCTCGTCACGCTCGAGGACCTGGTGCGCCAGGCGCTGCGGATGCGGCCGGACCTGCTGGTCGTGGGTGAGGTGCGCGGCCCCGAGGTGGTCCATCTGCTGGCAGCCCTCAACACCGGACACGAAGGCGCCGGGACCGTCCACGCCAATGCCGCCGCAGACGTACCCGCTCGGCTGGAAGCGCTCGGCACGGCGGCCGGGCTCGACCGTTTCGGGCTGCACAGCCAGCTGGCGGCCGCCCTGTCCGTGGTGCTGCACCTCGTCCGTGACCGGACCGGCCGACGACGGATCGCTGAGGTGCACGTGCTGGAACGGGACCCGTCGGGGCTGGTGCGGACGGTGCCCGCGCTGCGCTGGAGCCCCGACGCGTTCGTCCCCGAGCGGGGGTGGGAGCGGCTGCGGGAACTGCTCCGGAACACCGGCGACGGTGGCGGACTGTGAGTGGGCGGTTCGTGGGAGGTCGGCTCGCGGAAGAGCGGCCGCTGGGCGATCAGCCCATGAACGAGCGGCCGTTGAACCGGTGAAGGCGGCAGATGGTGAGAGGGGACCGAGGGTGGACGGGACTGCCGGGATGTCGATGGGGACGGCCACGGTGTGCCTCGGGGCCGCCGGGTGGCTGCTGGGCGGCCGGCGGGCCGGAGCCAGGCGGGCACGGCTGCTGCTGGCCGGTGGGGGACCGGCCGGGAGCGGGCCGCCGGGATGGCCCCGGGCGATCCGCGCGTGGGGACGCATCCGGGGACGGCTGCGGGCCGAATGGTGGGCCCTGGCCGCCGGGGCGGCGTTGGCACTGCTGGGCACATCGGTGCTGCCGCTCGTCGCGGGCGCGGCCGGGGTGCCGCTGCTGCGGCGGGTGCAGCTGGCCGCTGGGGAGCGCCGGGTCCGTGAGCGCAGGGGCGACGCGGTGATCGCGCTGTGCGGGGCCCTCGCCGGGGAGGTGCGCGCAGGGCGACAGCCGGGTGAGGCACTGTCACCGGCCGCGCGTGACTCCGGCGGGCTCGGCGACGCCCAGGCGGCGGTGCTGGCGGCCGCACGGTTCGGCGGGGATGTCCCGGACGGGCTCGTGGTGGTGGCGCGGCAGCCGGGCGCCGAAGGGCTTCGCGGGCTCGCAGCGTGCTGGCGGGTCGCAGTGGACCAGGGGGCGGGGCTCGCGGCCGGACTCGACCGGCTGGAAGCGGCGCTGCGTGCCGAACGGGACCAGCGTGCCGACCTGCGCGCCCAGCTGGCCGGCGCCCGCGCCACCGCGGTGATGCTCGCGGGGCTCCCCGTCCTGGGGCTGGGGCTCGGCGCGGCCCTCGGAGCCGACCCCCTGCACATCCTCCTGCACACCCCGTCGGGGCTCGGCTGCCTTGCGGCCGGCGGGGTCCTGGAGGGTCTGGGGCTGTGGTGGGTGCTGCGGATCATGCGGGGCGCCGAGGAGGCGTCGGTATGAGCGGCGACGTTCTCCACGGACTGGGGGTCGTCGTGGGGGTGGCGCCGGTACTCGGCTGGCCGGCCTGGTGGCTGCGCCACGCGCGGTGCGAGCGCCGGCTGCGACGACGGCTGGCCGAGACGCTGGCCGTGGAACAGGCGGCGGCCCGGCCGCGCCTCACGGTGCCGAGAGGCGCGCGCGGTTGGCTGCCCCCGGTGGGAGCGGCCTGCGCGGGCTGGGTGCTGGTGGGCGGTCTCGCCGGAGTGCTGGTGGGGCTGGCCGGTGCCGTCGGACTGTGGCGGTGGCGCCTGCGGCAGACGGCGGCCGGGGCGCACGAGCGGGAACGTGCCGCGGCCCGTGCGGCGCGGCAACTCCCTCTTGCCGCCGATCTGCTGGCCGCCTGCATCGCGGCCGGCGCCGGGCCAGTGCCCGCCGCGCAGGCGGTCGGCGAGGCCCTGGGCGGGCCGGTCGGGGACGCGCTGGCCAGAGGCGCGGCGGAGGTGCGGCTCGGTGGGGAACCGGGCGCGGCCTGGCGCCGACTGGCCGCCGTGCCGGGAGCCGGGGCCCTGGCCCGGCTGCTGGAACGGGCCGATGTGTCCGGGCTCCCCATGGCCGCGCCCGTTGCGCGGCTCGCCGTGGAGTCCCGCGCGCAGTGGGCCCGCGAGGCGACGGCACGGGCACGGCGGGCCGCCGTCATGGTCACCGCGCCGGTGGGTCTGTGCTTCCTGCCCGCCTTCGTCGCGGTCGGCGTGCTGCCCGTGGTGATCGGACTGGCCGGCGGGGTGCTGGGAGGAGGTGGTCGATGACGGGAGAGAACCGAAAGCGGCGGCAGGGCAGACGGACAGACAGTCGAGTGGTGTTTCAACAGGAAATTCCCATAAGGGGGTTGAGATGTATCAGGTGGTACGGGCGCGGCTGCGTGCCCTGGTGTGCAGGATGCGCGCGGCACGGAAGGACACCGGAATGGTCACTTCCGAGTACGCCATGGGCATCGTGGCGGCGGTGGCGTTCGCCGTCGTGCTCTACAAGGTGGTCACGAGCGGCCCGGTCGACGCGGCGCTGACGAAGATCGTGGAGCAGGCGCTCGATGGCCGGATGTGAGCGGCGCTCGGACCGTGGCTTCGTGACGGCGGAGTCGGCGATGGCGCTGCCCGTGCTGGTGATGTTCGCGATGGCGCTGGTGTGGGGGCTGTTGGTGGTGGCGGCGCAGATCCAGTGTGTGGACGCGGCCCGCACCGGTGCCCGCGCGGCGGCCCGGCAGGACTCCCCCGGTGCGGTCGTCGAGGTGGCCCGCCGGGCGGCGCCGTCCGGCGCGGAGGTCACCGTGCGCCGGGAGGCGACGCAGGTTCGTGTGGTCGTCGTGGCCAGGCCCCCGTTATTGCGCGGGCTGCCCTTCGAGGTACGGGAGGAGGCGGTGGCGGCCGTGGAGGAGACGGTGGGGGCGGACACGTGAAGTACGAGATCCATGACCGGCGACGACGGCAGAGCGGCCGGGTTCGCGGCCGAGGGCGTGGGCGTGGGCATGAGCGTGGGCGTGGGCGTGGGGCCGGTCCGCCGGACCGGGGGCCCGAGCGCCATGCCGGTGGGGAGTGCGACGGGGCGCGTGCCGCACCGGCCGGGCAGGAGGCCGGGCCCGGGCGCGGCTTCCGCCGGGCCGGCTGCCGGCACCGGGACGGCGGCCGTCGCCCGGCCCGGGGTCCAGGTCGGCACCGGTACCCCGGACAAGGCCCCGACCGGGGCTCCGCGACCGTCTGGAGTGTCGGGGTCATCGCCGTGCTGTGTGTCGTCTTCGGCGTCGTCCTCACCCTGGGGCAGGCCGTCGTGGTCCGGCATCGGGCGGCCGGCGGTGCGGACCTCGCCGCACTGGCGGCGGCGGACCGGTGGATGGACGGTACGGCGGCGGCCTGTGCGCGAGCCGGCCGGGTGGCCGGGGCGCAGGGCACGCGCCTGGTGCGGTGCACGGTCGAGGGCGAGGTCTCGGACGTGTCGGTGGCCGCGGGACGAGGACCGTTCGAGGCGGAGGTCAGGGCGCGGGCGGGGCCGGCCGGTCCGCCAGGGCTGGTCTGAACGAATCCCCGCCCGCTCAGCGGAGCCTTGCGAGCGCACGCACCGGACGCCGCTGAGCCCACCCTCCGGGCGGACGACGGGTATATGCCGGACAGCCCCTGGCCACCGCTGCCGTTCACTCCTGGTCGGCCTCCGCCGCCATGCCGCCCGTCCGGTCCGTCCCGTCCGCCTCCGCCGCGTTCTCCTTCGCCGGCGCGCCCTCCAGCAGCACCGTGAGGAGCCGTACCGCACCTCGTTTGTGCAGCGGTTCGTTGCCGTTTCCGCACTTGGGGGACTGGATGCAGGACGGGCAACCGGCCTCGCACTCGCAGGAGGAGATGGCCTGCCGGGTGGCGGTGAGCCAGTCGCCGGCGGTGTGGAAGGCGCGCTCCGCGAAGCCGGCCCCGCCCGGATGACCGTCGTAGACGAAGACGGTGGGCAGCAAGGTGTCGGGGTGCAGGGGCACGGAGACCCCGCCGATGTCCCAGCGGTCGCAGGTCGCGAAGAGGGGCAGCATGCCGATCGACGCGTGCTCGGCGGCGTGCAGGGCGCCGCCGAGGATCTCCGGATTGATCCGGGCCCGGTCCAGCTGGTCCTCGGTGACCGTCCACCACACCGCGCGGGTGCGCAGCGTACGGGGCGGCAGGTCGAGTTTCGTCTCGCCCAGTACCTCGCCGGTGATGACACGTCGACGCAGGAAGGAGACCACCTGGTTGGTGACCTCGACGGAGCCGTAGCACAGGCGGCCGTCGCCCCACGGGATCTCGGTGTCCGTCTCCAGTACGGAGATCGACGTCGTGTCGCGGGCGACCGTCGTGTAGGCCGGGGCGGCCTGTTCGACCAGGGCGACGGAATCCTCCAGGTCGAGGGATCGGACGAGGTACGTGCGGCCCTGGTGCAGATGGACCGCGCCCTCGTGGACGGTCGTGTGCGCGGCGCCGGCGTCCACCGTGCCCAGCAGCCGTCCCGTACCGTCCTCGACGACCTGGACGGGACGGCCGCCCTCCCCTCGGATGTCGGTCAGGTCGGCGGCCCGTTCCCGGCGGGTCCAGTGCCAGGCCCTGGTCCGGCGGCGGAGTAGCTTCGCGGCCTCCAACTGCGGCAGGAGCTCCTCGGTGGACGGCCCGAACAGCTCCAGGTCCTCGTCCGTCAGCGGCAGCTCCTCGGCCGCCGCGCACAGGTGCGGGGCGAGCACGTAGGGGTTGTCGGGGTCGAGGACGGTGGATTCCACGGGCCGGTCGAACAGGGCCTCGGGGTGGTGGACGAGGAAGGTGTCCAGGGGATCGTCGCGGGCGACCATGACGGCGAGGGCGCCCTGCCCGGACCGTCCCGCACGGCCCGCCTGCTGCCACAGGGACGCCCGGGTGCCCGGGTAGCCGGCGATCACCACGGCGTCCAGGCCGGAGACGTCCACGCCGAGTTCCAGGGCGTTCGTCGCGGCGAGTCCGAGGAGTTCGCCGGAGTGCAGGGCGCGTTCGAGGGCGCGGCGCTCCTCGGGGAGATAGCCGCCCCGGTAGGCCGCCACCCGCCGGACCAGCGAACGGTCGACCTCGGCCAGGCGTTCCCGGGCGATCACCGAGATCAGCTCGGCACCGCGCCGGGAGCGTACGAAGGTGACCGAGCGGACGCCCTGCACGGTGAGGTCGGTCAGCAGGTCGGCTGCCTCGGCGGTGGCGGTGCGGCGGACGGGGGCGCCCTTCTCGCCGTGCAGCTCGGTCAGGGGAGGCTCCCAGAGGGCGAACACCAGTTCACCGCGAGGCGAGGCGTCGTCGGCGACCTCGACCACCGGCAGCCCGGTGAGGCGGCGGGCGGCGACCGCGGGCTCGGCGGCGGTCGCGGAGGCGAGCAGGAACACGGGCGAGGCGCCGTAGCGGGCGCAGAGGCGGCGCAGCCGACGCAGCACCTGGGCGACGTGCGAGCCGAAGACGCCCCGGTAGGTGTGGCACTCGTCGATGACGACGTACTTCAGCGACTTCAGGAAGGAGGACCAGCGGGCGTGGGACGGGAGGATGCCCCGGTGCAGCATGTCCGGGTTGGTCAGGACGTAGTTGGCGTACTGGCGGATCCACTCGCGTTCCTCGAACGGAGTGTCGCCGTCGTGGACCGCCGCGCGCACCGAATGGCCCAGAGGATGTGAAAGTTCCTTCACAGCACGGCACTGGTCGGCCGCCAGGGCTTTCGTGGGAGCCAGGTAGAGGGCGGTCGCACCGCGGCCGTTCGGGGCCTCGGAGCCGTCCAGGAGCGCCGACAGGACCGGCGTGAGATACGCCAGGGACTTGCCGGAGGCGGTCCCGGTGGCGACCACGACCGACTCGCCGTCCAGGGCGTGCTCGGCGGCGCGTGCCTGGTGGGCCCACGGATGGTCGATGCCCGAGGCCTGTACGGCGGCGAGCACCTCCGCCCGGATCCGATCCGGCCAGACGGCATGGCGACCCGCTCGCGGGGGCAAGTGCTCCGTATGAGTAATGCGCGAAGCCCTGCTCGGCCCGGCGGCGAGCCGGTCGAGGAGCGCCCCCGGCGAGGGCTGGGGAGCGCTGTCCGCCGGGGACCGATCGGGTCGGAGATTCTTGGCCATCGGCACCGAGTGTGTCACCGGCATGACGGACAATGGGGCCAAGGCGTCGTGCACGCCTGCCGGTAAGTGATTGAATGCCATCGCGGCTGGCGAACCGTCCCGGGGGCTGAGCCGAGATGCCCCAAGGGCGACCGCTCGATAGCTAGGTGCTGGAGGATCCGTGGACCTGTCCCTGTCGACCGAGACCATGGGCGATCGCACGATCGTCAGGGTCGGTGGCGAAATCGACGTATATACCGCGCCCAAGCTGCGCGAGCAGCTGGTCGAGCTGGTGAATGACGGCAGTTTCCACCTTGTCGTCGACATGGAGGGTGTGGACTTCCTCGATTCAACCGGACTCGGCGTGCTGGTCGGCGGCCTGAAGCGTGTGCGTGCCCATGAGGGCTCGTTGCGCCTGGTCTGCAACCAGGAGCGCATTCTCAAGATCTTCCGCATCACCGGCCTCACCAAGGTGTTCCCGATTCACACCTCGGTCGAGGAAGCGGTGGCGGCCACCGACTGATCACCGGTCCCGGGCGTCCGCGCCCGGGAGAGCAGTGAAGTACGAGGAGGACCGGGCTCTTCGGCGGCCCGGTGCCTTCCCACGGCACGCCCGAAGTCTGCGAGGGGGATGCATGGCCACCGTTGAACTCCGCTTCAGCGCGCTGCCCGAGCATGTCAGGACCGCCCGACTGGTGGCGGCAGCGGTGGCGCGCAGGGCCGGAGTGGACGAGGCGGTCCTCGACGAGGTCCGGCTCGCCGTCGGTGAGGCGTGCACCCGTGCCGTCGGACTGCACCAGAACGGCGGAATCTCGGCCCCTGTGAAGGTGCTGCTGATCGAGGAGGAGAAGCAGTTCTCCATCGAGGTCGGCGACGAGGCGCCCCACGCGGTCCCCGGCGGGCGCACGCCCGGTGGCGGGCCCGGGGCCGAGACCGAGGAGGACGAGATGGGCCTCGCGGTCATCAGCGGGCTCGTCGACGATGTCGAGGTCAGTGCCGGGGAGCACGGCGGATCGATCCGCATGAGGTGGTCCACCACGCCGCTGGCCACCTTCCCCGTCTGATTCCCCGTCTGACCGAACGTATCCGGCTCACCCAATTAACTCAATTCACCCAACTCGCCTGCCTCACTCGATTGCACCCGAATCGCCTGATTCGCTCGCTTCACCCGAACGGCGACTCATACCGAAGGGCCCCACCCGTGGGGCCCTTCGGCATGTGCGGGTGTCATCGTCCGCGCCTACAGTGGTCCCTGTGCCGGCCTTCCTCGCCGAGCGGTCCCTGGGCGAGCGGTCCACAGTAGCGTTCATCGCGTGAATTCATTCACGATCGGCCGGGCGATCAAAGAGGTTTTTGCGTGATCACTGAGAGGATCATTCGTCTGATCAGGTGAATGATCCGTCGAATGCCTCAGTGGCGTTACGGATTTCGGTTCCCGGGCCGTCCGACGATCATTGCGTGAAGGACACGTGTGGCCATTTACATTTAACGCGCTCTGTTTTGATCAGGTTCCGGGTACCTACAATCCCGTCCACATCTTGAGCTCAGCCCAAGCGTCAAGGAGGACGAATGGCGGGGCTTTTCCTCTCACAACAGCCGGGCCAACCCATCTCCCTCGCAGCTGCCGTGCTGACCGACGACAACCGTGTGCTCGTGGTGGTCATCGGGGTCGTAGCACTGGCGGCGCTGACCGTCGCGGGGGTCCTGGTGCGCCAGGTCCTCGCGGCCGGCGAGGGCACCGAAAAAATGAAGGAGATCGCCGCGGCGGTCCAGGAGGGCGCGAACGCCTATCTGGCCCGCCAGCTGCGCACGCTCGGCGTATTCGCCGCCGTCGTGTTCTTCCTGCTTCTGCTGCTGCCCGCGGACGACTGGAATCAGCGTGCCGGTCGATCGGTGTTCTTCCTGATCGGAGCGACGTTCTCGGCGACCACCGGATATATCGGCATGTGGCTCGCCGTCCGCAGCAATGTGCGAGTCGCCGCGGCGGCCCGCGAGGCGACACCGGCTCCCGGAGAGCCGGAAAAGGATCTCACCGCCGTCTCGCACAAAGCGATGAAGATCGCTTTTCGCACGGGCGGCGTGGTCGGCATGTTCACCGTCGGGCTCGGCCTGCTGGGCGCCGCCTGCGTGGTGCTCGTGTACGCGGCCGACGCGCCGAAGGTGCTCGAGGGCTTCGGGCTCGGGGCCGCGCTGATCGCGATGTTCATGCGCGTCGGTGGCGGCATCTTCACCAAGGCCGCCGACGTCGGCGCCGACCTGGTCGGCAAGGTCGAGAAGGGCATTCCGGAGGACGATCCGCGCAATGCCGCGACCATCGCCGACAACGTGGGCGACAACGTCGGCGACTGCGCGGGCATGGCGGCCGACCTCTTCGAGTCGTACGCCGTGACGCTGGTGGCCGCGCTCATCCTGGGCTCGGCCGCCTTCGGCAACGCCGGACTGGCCTTCCCGCTGCTCGTGCCCGCGATCGGCGTCCTCACCGCGATGGTCGGCATCTTCGCGGTGGCCCCCAGACACGCCGACCGCAGCGGCATGAGCGCGATCAACCGCGGGTTCTTCCTCTCCGCGGTGATCTCACTCGTCCTGGTCGCGATCGCCGTGTACAGCTATCTGCCGTCGTCGTACGCCGGCCTCGACGGCGTCACCGACGCGGCGATCCAGGGCAAGGCCGGCGACCCGCGGATCCTCGCGCTCGTCGCGGTGGCCATCGGCATCGTGCTCGCCGCCCTGATCCAGCAACTCACCGGCTACTTCACCGAGACCACCCGGCGTCCCGTCAAGGACATCGGGAAGACCTCGCTCACCGGCCCGGCCACCGTCATCCTCGCCGGGATCTCCCTGGGGCTCGAATCGGCCGTCTACACCGCCCTGCTGATCGGCCTCGGCGTGTACGGGGCGTTCCTGCTCGGCGGTACGTCGATCATGCTGGCGCTGTTCGCGGTGGCGCTGGCCGGCACCGGTCTGCTCACCACGGTCGGTGTGATCGTCGCGATGGACACCTTCGGGCCGGTCTCCGACAACGCTCAGGGCATCGCCGAGATGTCCGGCGACGTCGAGGGCGCCGGCGCCCAGGTGCTCACCGATCTGGACGCCGTCGGCAACACCACCAAGGCGATCACCAAGGGCATCGCCATCGCCACGGCGGTCCTCGCGGCGGCGGCCCTGTTCGGCTCGTACCGCGACGCCATCACCACCGGCGCGCGGGGCGTGGGCGAACGGTTCAGCGGTGAGGGCGCGCCGTTGAGTCTGATGATGGACATCTCGCAGCCCAACAACCTCGTCGGACTCATCGCGGGCGCGGCGGTCGTCTTCCTCTTCTCGGGGCTGGCGATCAACGCGGTCTCGCGGTCGGCGGGTGCGGTGGTCTTCGAGGTGCGGCGGCAGTTCCGTGAGAAGCCCGGGATCATGGACTACAGCGAGAAGCCGGAGTACGGCAAGGTCGTCGACATCTGCACCAAGGACGCCCTGCGCGAACTCGCCACCCCCGGTCTGCTGGCCGTGATGGCACCCATCTTCATCGGGTTCACGCTCGGCGTCGGGGCACTCGGCGCCTTCCTCGCGGGCGCGATCGGCGCGGGCACACTCATGGCGGTGTTCCTCGCCAACTCCGGTGGCGCGTGGGACAACGCCAAGAAGCTCGTCGAGGACGGCCACCACGGCGGCAAGGGCAGCGAGGCCCACGAGGCGACCATCATCGGCGACACCGTCGGCGACCCCTTCAAGGACACCGCGGGGCCGGCCATCAACCCGCTGCTGAAGGTGATGAACCTGGTGGCGCTGCTCATCGCGCCCGCGGTCATCCAGTTCTCCTACGGCGCGGACAAGAACGTCGGCGTGCGGGTGCTGATCGCGGTTCTCGCCCTGGCGGTGATCGTCGGCTCGGTGTACGTGTCCAAACGGCGCGGGATCGCCATGGGTGACGAAGGCGATGCCGAACCGGACTCCAAGTCGGTCGATCCGGCGGTGGTTTCGTAGGACCGGCCACCGAGGCCCAGCTCAAGGTGCGGGCGGACGGCGCGTGTTGACGACGCGTCGTCCGCCCGCACTGTGCGGTGTACGCCCCCGTCGTGAGCCTTCTCTCGCTGGTGC
Source organism: Streptomyces incanus (assembly GCF_042656345.1). Lineage (NCBI taxonomy): Bacteria > Bacillati > Actinomycetota > Actinomycetes > Kitasatosporales > Streptomycetaceae > Streptomyces > Streptomyces incanus. Next base: position 97,935 of record NZ_JBHSPC010000095.1, on the reverse strand, counting down.
AAATGGCTTCAAAAATGGTCTTAGCAGACGTTCGCCGGGGAGATGTCGCGCATCTGACGTGTATGTTCCGGGCCGGGAGCCATGGAAGGGGCCGATCCGGTGAACAAGAAGCTCGCGGCCGCGCTGTCCGGCGGTGCGGTACTGGTACTGGCGCTGACGGGATGCGGCGGCGGCGACAACAACAACGAGAAGCTGAACTCCTGGGCGGACCAGGTCTGCGGCGCGGTGCAGCCGCAGGCGAAGAAGATCCAGGCCGCCAACGCCGCGATCCAGAAGGAGACCTCGGACAACAGCACCCCGGAAGAGGTCCAGAAGACCGACTCGAAAGCCTTCCAGGACATGTCCGACGCCTACAAGGCGATCGGTGCGGCCGTGACCAAGGCGGGGGCACCGGACGTCGAGAACGGCGAGAAGAAGCAGACGGACGCGGTCAAGGAGCTCAACAGCATCTCCGCGTCGTACGCCTCGCTGAAGAAACAGGTCGACGGGCTCGACACGGACGACCAGGCGAAGTTCGCCGACGGCCTGAAGGGCATCGCCACCGAGCTGGACAAGCTCAGCAAGAGCGGCAACGACGCCCTCAAGACGCTGGAGGAGGGCAAGGTCGGCGAGGCGATGGCCCGGCAGGCCAGTTGCAAGACGGCCACCGGCCCGGTGCAGACCACGACGGGCTGACGGCGCGACAGCGCACAGCCGCCCTCACCCCGCGCACCCTGGGGCCGCCGCGGCCGCCCGCCACGGTCTCGACGGCCGCCACCGCCGAGGCAGTCGTGACCGCTGAGGCAGTCGCGGCGGTCACGGCACGCGCGGGGTGAGGATGGCGGCCACAATGGAGGGCGTGAGTAACCCCGGCCTGCCGCCTCTGCCCTCGTCCGACCGCCCCGACACCGTCGCCCGCCTCCGGGACGCGCTGCTCGGGGCCTCCTTCACCGCCGACGGACTGCTCGAACTGCTCGGCGCCCCCGCGTACGCGGCGCTGGCCCGCAGCGAGACCGTGCCCGCCTTCCGGGCCACGCGCGGGGACACCCCGCTGGAGACGCTCGTACGCCTGTTCCTGCTGCAGCAGCCCGTGCCGCACGCGCGGGTGGCGGACGTCCTGCCCCTCGACGCCTGCCTGAAGGACGGGTGGCTGACGCACGCCGGCGCGGACGACGTCGCCGCGGCCGTGGACGTACGGCCGTACGGCGGGCCCGCGGACGAGGACTGGTTCATCGTGTCCGACCTCGGGTGCGCGGTCGGCGGCGCGGGCGGCATCGGCAGTGCGCACGAGGGTGTTGTCCTCGGCGTCGGAGGGGCGTCCACGACCCTGGCCGGCATCACCGTCCGCACGCCCGTCGCCTCCGCGCTCGACCTCGGCACCGGCTCCGGCATCCAGGCGCTGCACGCCACTCGGCACGCCACGCGCGTGACGGCCACCGACGTCAACCCGCGCGCGCTGCACATCACCGCGCTCACCCTGGCCCTCTCCGGGGTCCCGGCCGCCGATCTGCGGGAGGGATCGCTGTTCGCACCGGTCCGCGCGGGCGAGAAGTACGACCTGATCGTGTCCAACCCGCCCTTCGTGATCTCGCCGGGTGCCCGGCTCACCTACCGCGACGGCGGAATGGGCGGGGACGATCTGTGCCGCACGCTCGTTCAGGAGGCGGGGGAACGGCTCGGCGACGGCGGGTTCGCGCAGTTCCTCGCCAACTGGCAGCACGTCGAAGGGGAGGACTGGCAGGACAGACTCAGGTCGTGGGTGCCGCGTGGGTGCGACGCCTGGATCGTGCAGCGCGAGGTGCAGGACGTCACTCAGTACACCGAGCTGTGGCTGCGGGACGCCGGAGACCACCGTGGTGACATGGCCGAATACCGGGCGCGGTACGACGCCTGGCTGGACGAGTTCGAGGCGCGCGGTGTGAAGGCGGTCGGCTTCGGCTGGATCACACTGCGCAGATCGGGCGCCGATCGGCCGTCGGTCACGGTGGAGGAATGGTCGCATCCGGTCGAGCAGCCGCTCGGGGACACGGTGCGGGCCCACTTCGAGCGGCTCGGCCATCTCCGCAGGCACGACGACGCCGGGCTGCTCGAAGCGCGCTTCAAGCTGGCCGCCGAGGTGGTGCAGGAGCAGGTCGGGCTGCCCGGCGCGGAGGACCCGGAGCATGTGGTGCTGCGCCAGAACCGCGGCATGCGCCGGGCCACCCGGGTGGACACCATCGGCGCCGGCTTCGCGGGTGTGAGCGACGGCACGATGAGCGCGGGCCGCATCCTCGACGCCATCGCCCAGCTGCTCGGCGAGGACCCGGTACTGCTGCGCGACCGCACACCGGCCCAGATCCGGCTGCTCGTGGAGCAGGGCTTCCTGGAGCCGGTGAAGTGACGGGGCGGGCCTGTCGGTCCTGAGATCGGCGGGGCGCGTGGGCCCTGGGGCCGGCGGGGGGCGCGTGGGTCCTGAGGCCGGCACGAAGGTGTGGCAGGGGCTCGGGAGGGTGGTCGGTTCGCCAACTTTCGAGTTGTTTCGGACACCTCGCCGAGGGCCGGCCGTCGTCGCACCCGACCGCGTCGCCCCTGCGTTCACTTCCGGTTCGCCTTCCCGCCGCTCGCGCGTGCGAGCCTCACCCCGGGCCCGGCGTCAGCGGCCGGGAAGAAGGGCTCGGGGGGACCATGGAGAGCGGACCGGCGATCTTCGCGGGGATGGTGTTCTGCCTGTTCGGGAGTGGGTTGCTGGCCTGGATCGCGACCAGCGTCCGCCGGCATCGCCCCGTGGCCCAGGGTGTGAGCCCGGTCGCCTCGGTCACCGTCGCGAGCCTCGTCTCGCTGACCTCCCTCGTCGTCGGGGTGTGGTGCCTCACCCGCCTCTGAGCATCGCGGGCGAACAGGGGATTCGGGTCATCGAGAGGTCGCGCTCCGCATGGGGGCGGGCAGGGTCTGGACAGTCCGGGCGGCAGGAACGGTGCAAGTCGGGTTACCGTTCGAGTGGCCGTTGCGGGCTTTTCCCGTTTGACACGGGGGCGGGATGTACCGTCACACTCCGCAGCGTCACGAACCGTGAATGCAGACCCGACCCCGGGACGACAGCCCGGGGAGGCCCCAGCGTCGACCGGAGAGAAGAGCGAAGTTGTCCCCGACCAGCGAGACCGCGAAGGGCGGCCGCCGACTCGTCATCGTCGAGTCGCCTGCCAAGGCGAAGACGATCAAGGGCTATCTCGGCCCTGACTACATCGTCGAGGCGAGCGTCGGGCATATTCGCGACCTTCCCAACGGCGCCGCGGAGGTGCCCGAGAAGTACACCGGTGAGGTCCGCCGTCTCGGTGTGGACGTCGACCATGACTTCCAGCCGATCTATGTGGTCAACGCCGACAAGCGGGCCCAGGTCAAGAAGCTCAAGGACCTGCTGAAGGAATCCGACGAGCTCTTCCTCGCCACCGATGAGGACCGCGAGGGCGAGGCCATCGCCTGGCACCTGCAGGAAGTGCTCAAGCCGAAGATCCCGGTCAAGCGGATGGTCTTCCACGAGATCACCAAGGACGCGATCCGCGAGGCCGTGGCCAACCCGCGCCAGCTCAACCAGAAGCTGGTCGACGCCCAGGAGACCCGCCGCATCCTCGACCGTCTCTACGGCTACGAGGTCTCGCCGGTCCTGTGGAAGAAGGTCATGCCCCGGCTGTCCGCCGGCCGTGTCCAGTCCGTCGCCACCCGCCTCGTGGTCGAGCGGGAACGGGAGCGCATCGCGTTCCGTTCCGCCGAGTACTGGGACCTGACCGGCACCTTCTCCACGGGCCGCGCCGGGGACGCCTCCGATCCGTCCTCGCTGCTCGCCCGCCTGCAGTCCGTCGACGGCAGGCGTGTCGCGCAGGGTCGCGACTTCGACTCCCTGGGACAGCTGAAGAACGCGAACACCCTCCAGCTCGACGAGGCGAACGCCCGCGCCCTGGCCGCCGCCCTGGAGAACACCCGGTTCTCCGTGCGGTCCGTCGAGTCCAAGCCGTACCGTCGCTCGCCGTACGCCCCGTTCCGTACGACGACGCTGCAGCAGGAGGCGAGCCGCAAGCTCGGCTTCGGCGCGAAGGCCACCATGCAGGTCGCGCAGAAGCTGTACGAGAACGGCTACATCACCTACATGCGTACGGACTCCACGACGCTGAGCGGGACGGCGGTCGCCGCCGCCCGTGCCCAGGTCACGCAGCTCTACGGCGCCGACTACCTGCCGCCGCAGCCGCGCACCTACGCCGGGAAGGTGAAGAACGCGCAGGAGGCGCACGAGGCGATCCGCCCCTCCGGCGACCGCTTCCGCACCCCTGCCGAGACCGGCCTGACCGGCGACCGGTTCCGGCTCTACGAGCTGATCTGGAAGCGGACCGTCGCCTCCCAGATGAAGGACGCCACCGGCAACTCCGTCACCGTGAGGATCGGTGGCACGGCGGCCGACGGACGGGACGTCGAGTTCACCGCGTCCGGCAAGACCATCACCTTCCACGGCTTCCTGAAGGCATACGTCGAGGGTGCGGACGACCCGAACGCCGAGCTCGACGACCGCGAGCGCCGGCTGCCGCAGGTCGCCGAGGGCGACGCCCTCACCGCCGAGGAGATCACGGCCGACGGCCACGCCACCAAGCCCCCGGCCCGCTACACCGAGGCGTCGCTGGTCAAGGAGCTGGAGGAGCGGGAGATCGGCCGCCCGTCGACGTACGCGTCGATCATCGGCACGATCCTCGACCGCGGCTACGTGTTCAAGAAGGGCACGGCCCTCGTGCCGTCCTTCCTCTCCTTCGCCGTCGTCAACCTGCTGGAGAAGCACTTCGGCCGGCTCGTCGACTACGACTTCACCGCCCGCATGGAGGACGACCTCGACCGCATCGCACGCGGCGAGGCGCGGGCCGTGCCGTGGCTCAAGCGGTTCTACTTCGGCGAGAGCGCCCCCGACAGCGACCTCCCCGCGGGCGGCAGCGGTGGCGGCGCGGCCGAGGCGGGCAACGGCGACGGGGACCACCTCGGCGGCCTCAAGGAGCTGGTGACCGACCTGGGCGCGATCGACGCGCGCGAGGTGTCGTCGTTCCCGGTGGGCAGCGGCATCGTGCTGCGGGTCGGGCGCTACGGCCCGTACATCGAGCGCGGCGAGAAGGACTCCGAGAACCACCAGCGGGCCGACGTCCCCGAGGACCTGGCGCCCGACGAGCTGACGGTGGAGTTCGCCGAGGAGCTGCTCGCCAAGCCGAGCGGTGACTTCGAGCTGGGCATCGACTCGGCGACGGGCCACCCGATCGTCGCCAAGGCCGGCCGCTACGGCCCGTACGTCACGGAGGTCCTCCCCGAGGGCACCCCGAAGACCGGCAAGAACGCGGTCAAGCCGCGCACGGCCTCCCTCTTCAAGTCGATGTCCCTGGACACGGTGACGCTCGACGACGCGCTGAAGCTGATGTCGCTGCCGCGCGTGGTCGGCGCCGATGCCGAGGGCGTGGAGATCACCGCGCAGAACGGCCGGTACGGGCCGTATCTGAAGAAGGGCACCGACTCGCGGTCGCTGCAGTCCGAGGAGCAGCTCTTCACGATCACGCTGGAGGAGGCGCTGGCGATCTACGCCCAGCCCAAGCAGCGTGGCCGGGCCGCGGCCAAGCCACCGCTGAAGGAGCTGGGCGAGGACCCGGTCAGCGGCAAGCCGGTCGTGGTGAAGGACGGCCGCTTCGGCCCGTACGTCACCGACGGCGAGACCAACGCGACCCTGCGCTCCGACGACAGCGTCGAGACGATCACCCAGGAGCGCGGGTTCGAGCTGCTCGCCGAGAAGCGCGCCAAGGGACCCGCCAAGAAGACGGCCAAGAAGGCCCCGGCCAAGTCGGCCGCCAAGAAGACGGCCGCCAAGAAGGCTCCGGCGAAGAAGACGGCGGCCGCCAAGAAGACCGCGGCGAAGAAGACCACGACCGCCGCGAAGACGACGGCGGCGCGGAAGACGACGGCCACGGCCACGGCGACGAAGTCCGCCGCCGCGAAGAAGGCGACGGCCGCCTCGAACGGTGCCGAGGACTGAGGAGCCTTCAGGACCTGATGAGGGTGCCGGAGTTCCCAGGGCCCCAGCGGCCCCGGGAACTCCGGCGAAGCTCCCGCAAAGCTCACGCGGAACCCTCAGGACCTGCCCGTTCCTCGGTGCGGATCTTCGCGAGGGTTCGGAATGCGAACGTCCCGGCAACACTTCGGTGTCAGGGTGTGTACATGTCACAGTGAAGGCCCGAGGTGTCGGTGCGGGCCGATAGGCTGAACGCATGACGCGATCCGAGCCGCCAACGGCCCCTCAAACGGCCCCCGACGACGCCCTGGTCGCGGACTCCCGCGAGCGCGCGGTCCGCGCCCTGCTGCGTCGCCCGCAGCTGAAACGCCTCTGGAGCGCGCAGCTCGTAGGCGGTGTCGGCGACGTCCTCGCCCTCCTGGTGCTGGTGCTCCTCGCTCTCCAGGTGGCGGTCGCCGAAGGTTCGTTCGGCGGTGGCTACCGGGGCGTGGCGTTCGCAGTGGCGACCGTTTTCGGGGTGCGGATCCTCGCGACGCTGCTGTTCGGCGCCGTCCTCCTCGGCCCGCTCACGTCGCTCACCTCTCCGGGCGGCCCGCTGGACCGCCGCTGGACCATGATCGCCGCGGACGGACTGCGGGCGGCCCTGCTCATCGTCGCGCCCCTGTGGATCGACTGGACGCCCGACCACGCGCTCGCCCTGCTCCTCGTCACCGCCTTCGTGTCATCGGTCGCCGAGCGGTTCTGGACGGTCTGCCGGGAGAGCGCGGCGCCCGCGCTGCTGCCCGCCCCGCCCCTGGAGGGCGCGACGGTGCGGCCACTGCCGGACCACATGGACGCGCTCCGTCGCCTGTCGCTGCGTACGGGCTTCGTGGCGGTGCCGGCCGCGGCCCTCGTCCTCGTCGTCGCGGGACTCCTCAACAACCTGCTGGGCACGGGCATCGACTGGTTCGAACAGCACCAGGCGGCGCTCGCCTCGTATGTCGCGGCCGGACTGTTCGCCGCGTCGCTGTCCATGGTGACGTTCCTCGAACTGCCCGGTACGCGCACCCCCCGCGCGCGGTCGCCGCTGGAGGGGCTGCGCCGCCCGAAGAGCACCGCCGGCTCCGACAAGGGCCGCACCGGCGCCATGCCGCTGCTGGTGCTCGCCTCCGCGTCCGTGGCCGCCGCGGTGTCGGCCGCCGTCGCGGTGTTCGTGCTGCACGCCGATGACCTGGGCGGCGGGCCCGTGCTCTACGGCCTGCTGGTGGCCGCGCTGACCGGCGGTGTCGTCGTCGGCATACGGACCGCGCCGGCCCTGCTGCCGTCGCTGTCGCGACGCCGGCTGCTCGCGCTGGCGCTCGCCTTCACCGGCATCGCGCTGCTCGCCGCCGGACTGGTGCCGGACGTCACCAGCGTGCTGCTGATCGCCGCGCTGGCCGGTGTCGGCGCGGGCACGGCGGCCAACACCGGGCACACCCTGCTCGACCAGGAGACCGAGGACCAGCGGCGGCCCCGTACGACGGAGCACCTGCACGCGGTCGTCCGCCTCTTCGTGGCACTCGGCGCGGTGATCGCCCCGCTGGTGGCCGCGGGCATCGGACCGCACCGGCTGGAGAGCGGCCGGTTCGTCTTCGCGCACGGCGGTGCCGCGTTCACGCTGATGCTGGTGGGCGCGCTGCTGCTGCCGGTGGCCGCGCTCGTCCTGGCCAAGGTCGACGACCGTTCCGGGGTGCCGCTGCGGCAGGATCTCCGGGACGCGCTGCTCGGCGGCGACGACCCCGAGCCCGCGGTGGCGGGTGCCGGCTTCTTCGTCGTCCTGGAGGGCGGCGACGGGGCCGGGAAGTCCACCCAGGCCGAGGCGCTCGCCGAGTGGATCCGGGGCAAGGGCCACGAAGTCGTGCTCACGCGTGAGCCGGGGGCCACCCCGGTCGGCAAGCGGCTGCGGTCGATCCTGCTGGACGTCTCGAGCGCCGGACTGTCCCACCGCGCGGAGGCCCTGCTGTACGCGGCGGACCGCGCCGAGCACATCGACACGGTCGTACGGCCCGCCCTGGAGCGCGGCGCGGTCGTCATCTCCGACCGGTACATCGACTCCTCGGTGGCCTACCAGGGTGCCGGGCGCGACCTGTCGCCGACCGAGATCGCCCGCATCAACCGCTGGGCCACCGACGGCCTCGTACCGCACCTCACCGTGCTCCTCGACGTGGCGCCGGAGACCGCGCGCGAGCGGTTCACCGAGGCGCCGGACCGGCTGGAGTCGGAGCCCGCCGAGTTCCACGCGCGCGTGCGGGCCGGTTTCCTCACACTGGCCGCGGCCGACCCCGGCCGGTACCTGGTCGTCGACGCCGGTCAGGAGCCGGACGCGGTCGGTACGGTCATCCGGCACCGGCTCGACCAGGTGCTGCCGCTCTCCGAGGCCGAGATCAAGGCCATCGCGGAAGCCCGGCGCAAGGCCGAGGAGGAGGCCCGCCGCAAGGCGGAGGAGGAAGCGGCGCGCAAGGCCGAGGAAGAGCGCCTGGAACGCGAGCGCCAGGAACAGCTGGCGCGGCTGCGTGCCGAGGAGGAGGAGCGCAAGCGGCGCGAGCTGGAGGAGGCGCAGCGGCGCGAAGCCGAACGGCAGGCGGAGGAGGCCCGGCAGCGCGCCGAGGAGGCCGCCCGCCGTGCCGAGGAGGAGCGGCAGCGGCTCCTCGCCGAGGAGAAGGCGCGCGCGGAGGCGGAAGCCCGCCGCAAGGCGGAGGAGGAGCGCCGCCGCAAGCAGGCCGAAGAGGAGGAGCGGCTGCGTGCCGCGGCCGAGGCACTGCGCCTGGAGAAGCAGCGCAAGGCCGAGGAGGCACTGCGGCGGGCCGAGGAGTCCCGACGCCTCGCGGAGCAGGCCGCGGCCGCGGCGGAGGCGGGGCCCTCCCCGGTGAGCTGGGCTGACGCGGCGCGTGGTTCGGACGCTTCGCGGGGGTCGGATGCTTCGCGGGGTTCGGACGCGTCTGGCGGTTCGGATGTGCCGCGTGGCGCGGATGCGTCTGGTGGTTCGGATGCTTCGAGCGGGTCGGCTTCGGCGGACGAGACGGCGGTGCTGCCCAGGGTGACGGGCGACGCGGCCGGAGAGGACGGGCCGGGCCCCGGCGATTCCTCGGACCGGTTCCGCAAGGGCCGGCGTGACTCCGCGCGGGGCGGGAGCGAGGGGCAGCCCGGCTGGACCAGGTCCTCCCGGCCGTCCGAGGCCGAGGCGACGACCGAGCTGCCGCAGGTGTCGGTTCCGCCGAGGGCGGCCGACGAGACCGAGGTGCTGCCGACTGTGCCGCCGCCGAGCGCCACGGAGGAGACGGCGGTGCTCCCCGCGATCACCCAGGACGACGTGGCCAGTACGCGCGAGCTGCCGCAGGTCGACCTCGAGAACATGCCGGACCGGCGCAGGCAGCGCTCGGACTGGGCCGAGGAGACCCCGCTGGACGACCTGCCGACCCTGGCGGACGAACTGCTGGGCTCGCGCGACGACGAGCGCGGCGAACCGGGTGAACCCGACGAGGGCGGCCGGGGCAAGGGCAAGGGACGGCGTCGCTGACACGAGCGGCGGTCCACCGAGGTGCCGATGCTGGGCGGGGGCGGAACGACGGCCCCCGCCCAGCATCGTTCTCCCGGGCCGGCGGGTACTGTTCCCGGGCTGGTCCCGCGGCTGGTCCAGGACTGTCAGTGGTCACCCCCACAATGGATTCGGGCAATGGATCCCGGTCATCGGAATCAGTCAATGGACAATGAGTGGCGAACGTGGCGAACGTGGCGAACGTGGCAGACATGACGGAAGGGCGGCGTGACCCATGACCGTGTGGGACGACCTCGTCGGGCAGCAGCGGGTGAGCGACCAGCTCGCCGCCGCCGCGCGGGACGCCGACGCCCTCGTCACGGCCGCGGCGGTCGGCGCCCCACCGCCGGCGGCGTCGAAGATGACCCACGCGTGGCTGTTCACCGGACCGCCCGGCGCGGGGCGCAACCAGGCGGCGCGCGCCTTCGCCGCCGCGTTGCAGTGCGTCAGCCCCGACCGCGCGCTCGGCGGGTCCCCGGGCTGTGGATTCTGCGACGGCTGCCACACCGCCCTGATCGGCACCCACGCCGACGTGAGCACGATCGCCGCCGTCGGCGCGATGATCCTGGTGCGCGACATGCGTGACACCGTCCGCAAGTCGTTCACCGCACCGGCGAACGGCCGCTGGCAGGTGATCCTCGTCGAGGACGCCGAGCGGCTGAACGAGAGTTCCGCCAACGCTGTCCTCAAGGCCGTCGAGGAGCCCGCGCCCCGCACGGTCTGGCTGCTCTGCGCCCCCTCCGTCGAGGACGTCCTGCCGACGATCCGCTCCCGCTGCCGCCACCTCAACCTGAGCACGCCCTCCGTCGACGCCGTGGCCGACCTGCTCGTACGCCGTGAGGGCATCGAGCCGGACGTCGCCGCGGCCGTGGCCCGCGCCACCCAGGGGCACGTCGACCGGGCCCGCAGGCTGGCCACCGACCCGGCCGCCCGCGAGCGCCGTGCCGCCGTACTGAAGCTGCCACTGCGCGTCGAGGACATCGGGAACGCGCTCAAGGCGGCCCAGGAACTCGTCGACGCCGCCGCGGAGGACGCCAAACAGCTGGCCGAGCAGATGGACACCAAGGAGACCGACGAGCTGAAGGCGGCACTCGGCGCGGTGCAGGGCGGCCGGCTGCCGCGCGGCACCGCGGGCGTGGTCAAGGAACTGGAGGACATGCAGAAGCGCCGCAGAACGCGTACCCAGCGGGACAGCCTCGATGTGGCCCTGACCGACCTCACCAGCTTCTACCGTGACGTCCTCGCCCTCCAGCTCGGCTCCCGCGTGGCCATCGCCAACGCGGACGCGGAGGACACCCTGGAACGTCTGGCCCGGGGCAACTCCCCCGAATCCACGCTCCGCCGCATCGAGGCCATCGCGGCCTGCCGCGACGCCCTCGACCGCAACGTGACCCCGCTCCTGGCGGTGGAGGCGATGACGATGGCCCTCAGAGCAGGCTGATCCCGAACCCGGCCTCGGACCCGAACCCGAAAACCGCATCCCGCAGCCCGGAAATCGCGACTCGCACGACGCGTGACACGCACACAGGGCACTCACTCCATTGCGCAGAGTTACGCTCGCAGCATGTACACAAGGCGCACCCTCCGCAGGACCCGTACCGGAGCCACGCTGCTCGTCGTCGCGCTCCTGGTCTCCGGCTGCTCCTCCGGGAGCACGACGAGCACCACGAGTTCCGCGAACTCGGCGGCGAAGGAGGAGAAGGCGGCGGTGCTGGCCGCCCTGCCCCGCTCCACGCCCGAGGCGCTCACGCCGTACTACGAGCAGAAGCCGACCTGGCGCGCCTGCGGAGCGCCCGGCTTCCAGTGCGCCACGCTGAAGGCCCCGCTCGACTACGCGGACCCGTCCGCCGGCGACATCCGCCTCGCCGTGTCCCGCAAGAAGGCCACGGGCCCGGGGAAGCGGCTGGGCTCCCTGCTGGTCAACCCCGGCGGACCGGGCGGGTCGGCGATCGACTACCTCCAGGCGTACGCGGGCATCGGCTATCCGAAGGAGGTGCGCGCCCGCTACGACATGGTGGCCGTGGACCCGCGGGGCGTGGCTCGCAGCGAGCCCGTCGAATGCCTGACCGGCCCCGAGATGGACGCGTACACGCAGACGGACTTCACACCGGACGACGCGAAGGAGGCGGACACGCTGGTCGCCGCCTACCGGAAGTTCGCCGAGGGCTGCGGGGCGGACGCGCCGAAGCTGCTGCGCCATGTGTCCACCATCGAGGCGGCCCGGGACATGGACATCGCGCGGGCGGCGCTGGGCGACGAGAAGCTGAACTTCGTCGGCGCCTCCTACGGGACGTTCCTCGGGGCGACGTACGCAGGGCTGTTCCCGAGCCGGACGGGCCGGCTGGTGCTGGACGGCGCGCTGGACCCCTCCCTGTCCGCGCGGCAGCTCGACATCGAGCAGACGGCGGGCTTCGACGCGGCGTTCACGGCCTTCGCGAAGGACTGCGTACGGCAGAGCGACTGCCCGCTCGGCGGCCGGAACACCAGTCCCGAAGAGGTCGGCAGGAACCTGAAGGAGTTCTTCGCCAAGACCGACGCCCAGCCGGTCCCCACCGGTGACGCCGACGGCCGTGAGCTCACCGAGTCGCTGGCCACCATCGGCGTGATCGCCGCGATGTACGACGAGGGCGCCTGGCCGCTCCTGCGCAAGGCCTTGACGGAGGCGATGAAGAAGAACGACGGCGCCGGACTCCTCGCCCTCTCCGACAGCTACTACGAACGCGACGCCAACGGTAAGTACGCCAACCTGATGTTCGCCAACGCCGCCGTGAACTGCCTGGACCTCCCGGCCGCCTTCGACTCCCCGGACCAGGTGAGGGATGCGCTCCCCGACTTCGAGAAGGCGTCCCCGGTCTTCGGCGAGGGCTTCGCCTGGGCCGCCCTGAACTGCGCGTACTGGCCGGTCGCCGCCACGGGTGAGCCCGAGCGCATCGAGGCCAAGGGCGCCGCTCCGATCGTCGTCGTCGGTACCACGCGTGACCCCGCGACCCCCTACCGCTGGGCGGAGGCCCTGGCCGACCAGCTCACCTCGGCCCGCCTCCTCACCTACGAGGGCGACGGCCACACCGCCTACGGCCGGGGCAGCGAATGCATCGACTCCACGATCAACACCTACCTCGTCGACGGCACCCCGCCCGCGGACGGAAAGCGCTGCTCATAGCGGGTACACCCATCCCGGAGGCAGGCCCCCGGCCCGCCTCCGGGGCAGGTGCGAAGCACCACTCGGAACTGTGTAGACTTACCGTCGTCGCTGATCGCACCATGGTGTCGGCAGCACGCCGCCTTAGCTCAGATGGCCAGAGCAACGCACTCGTAATGCGTAGGTCTCGGGTTCGAATCCCGAAGGCGGCTCTGTGAAAGCCTCAGGACTCACTCGCCGTGACCTGGGGCTTTTGCTTTCAGCGCATACGGCGCAGATGTCGAGCGCGGGTTGCGCGCCGATTCTCGGTCTCGGTCTCAGTTCTGGTCCCGGTCGCGGGTTTTGGCGTCGGCACGAAGGCGTCTTCCCTGCGGCGCGTCGCGTCCTTCGGCAGATGCGATCTTCCCTTCACGTACCGGCGGGTCTGGCTGATCCGGGTGTGCCGCAGGATCTCCATGATCGTGGGCATGTCGACCCCGAGTTCGTTCAGGACCGTGCCGGTGGTGTGGCGGCTTCCGTCGTGCAGGCGGCGGGATGAACGGGGAGAGCTGTGACGATCTCAGCGTCCGCCGTTCCCTCGCCGTCGCCCAGACGCGCTCGCCGCCTCCGCTCGCGGGGCCGGCCGGGACGCGGCCCTTGTCCTGCGCCGCATCGGCGCGTTCGATCCACCCGGATACGGTGCCGCCCGGCCGGCCCGCCTCGCGGGCATCGACGTGCGCCGCGCGGAGGCCGCGCCGGACCGGTTCGTCGAGGTGTCGCTGCTGGAGGGGACCGCATACGGCTGCTACGCCCCGTACGACCTGGTCCGCGACTTCGCCCGCGAACTCACCCGTGAGCCGACTCGGGGACCTGCCTCCGAACCGGCCCCCACCCTCCTCCCCGAGTCCGCCGGGGAGCCCGGCCTCCGTGGTCACTTGGCGTCCGCGTAGCACTCCACCACCGCCGTCGTGAACGGGAACCGCACCGGGGTCGGGCCGAACGTCAGCCGCCCGGCCAGCTCCGCGGCCTCCCGGATCGCCCTCACCACCGTCTCCGCCTCGTCCTCCGGACAGTGCACGATCACCTCGTCGTGCTGGAAGAAGACCAGCTCGGCCGCCATGTCCCTCACCGCCTGCCGCAGCGCGGCGAGCAGCAGCAGGGTCCAGTCGGCGGCGCTGCCCTGGACGACGAAGTTGCGGGTGAAACGGCCTCGCGCGCGGGCGTCGGTCGAGGCGTAGCCCGGTACCCACTGCCGGGCGGTATCGGATTCCTCCTCCGTGAGCGGGATGCCCGCCTCCTCCACCGCGTCGTCCGTCGTGCGGGTCGCGGGCGGACAGGTGCGGCCGAGCCAGGTCCGTACGAGCCGGCCCTCCTCGCCGGCGCGGGCGGCCTCGTCGACGTAGGCCACCGCCTTGGGGAAGCGGCGTCTGAGGGCGGCGAGGTTCTTCAGGCCGTCGCCGGACGTCTGGCCGTAGACCGCGCCGAGGACGGCGAGCTTCGCCTGCGCGCGGTCGCCGGAGAAGGCGCGGTCGGACACCGACTGGTAGAGGTCGGTCTCCCGGCCGGCCACCTCCATCAGCCCGGGGTCACGGGAGATCGCCGCGAGGACGCGCGGCTCCATCTGGTCGGCGTCGGCGACGACGAGCCGCCAGCCCGGGTCGGCGACGACCGCGCGGCGGATCACCTTGGGGATCTGCAGCGCGCCCCCGCCGTTGGTCACCCAGCGGCCGGTCACCGTCCCGCCCGCCAGGAACTCGGGCCGGAAGCGGCCGTCGCGCACCCAGTCCTGGAGCCAGGACCAGCCGTGGGCGACCCGGATGCGGTACAGCTTCTTGTACTCGATCAGCGGTTTCACCGCCGGATGGTCGAGGGACTCGAGCTCCCAGCGGCGGGTCGAGGAGACCTTGATCCCGGCCTGCGCGAACGCCTTGACGACGTCGGCGGGCAGGTCGGGCCGGACCCGGCGGCCGAAGGCGGCGGACACCTCGTCGGCGAGCTCGGCGAGTCTGCGGGGCTCGCCGCCGCCCGCGTACCGCTCGCCGAGCAGGTCATGCAGCACCGCGCGGTGCGCGTCCGCCCGCCAGGGCATCCCCGCGCGGTTCATCTCGGCGGCGACGAGCATCCCCGCCGACTCGGCGGCCACCAGCAGCCGCATCCGGTCCGGGTGCGCGGTGGCCTCGATCCGGCGCTGCTGTTCGGCGTAGACCGCGAGGAGGTCCGCCGGCGGGACGTGGGTGCCCCGGGGTTCGAAGAGGGGCGACTGCGCGCCCGGCTCGGCCGGGCGCTGCGGCGGATCGGGCGGTACGGGGCCGCCGTGGAGCCGCGCCAGGGCGGCCGCGGCCGAACGGGGCTGCCCGTACCGACCCTCGTGGCCGAGCAGGAGCGTCTCGGCGGCCTCGACGTCGTAGCACCGCTCCACTCGCACCCCCGTGGCGAGCAGGCGCGGATGGACCTCGGCGGTGGACCGCCACACCCACCGGGTGACGCCGGGACGGCTCCGCACGGCCTCGGCGGGATCCGCCTCCCGCCGCACCGGACCGGCGGGCAGCCCGTCCGTGCCGAGGGGGGCGACGTCGACGCCGCCGTCCTCGGTCAAAGAGAGTGCCCACCGGTCGGCCATGACGTGAGTGTGGCAGGGGGGTCTGACATCGGAGCCGCGACACCGGAGCCGCGACACCGGGATCCGACAGCGGGGCCGGCGACGGCCGGGATCAGTTCTCCGCCGGGGGTTCCTGCTCCTGGTCGCCCTCCTGCCGTGTCTCCACGACCTGCGCCAGCAGGTCGGCGACGTACCGCTCGGTGGTCGTCTTGTCGACGCCGAGGCCGCTGAGGACGCCCTTGCCGTTCTCGTGCTCCAGGAGGGCGAGCAGGAGGTGCTCGGTGCCGACGTAGTTGTGGCCGAGGCGGAGGGCCTCGCGGAAGGTGAGTTCCAGGACCTTCTTGGCCGCCGGGCCGTACGGCACCAGCTCGGGGGCGTCCTCGACGGCCGGCGGGAGGGCCGCGGTGGCGGCCGCGCGGACCGCGTCCAGGGTGACGCCCTGCTCGGTGATCGCCTTCGCGGCCAGGCCGCCCGGCTCGGCCAGCAGGCCGAGGACCAGGTGCTCGGGCAGGCCCTCGGCGTTGCGCGCGGCCTTGGACTCGTTGTGCGCGGCCATCACCACGGCGCGGGCGCGGGTCGTGTAGCGGTTGAAGCCCTCGTTCGGGTCGAGGGCGGCCGACTCCTTGGGCACGAAACGCTTCTGGGCCGCCTGCCGGGTGACGCCCATGCTCTTGCCGATGTCCGTCCAGGAGGCGCCCGAACGTCGGGCCTGGTCCACGAAGTGGCCGATCAGGTGGTCCGCCACGTCGCCGAGGTGCTCACCCGCGAGCACCGCGTCCTGAAGCTGCTGAAGGGGTTCCTCGTGGACCTTCTTGATGGCTGCGATGAGGTCGTCGAGACGTACGGAT
This sequence comes from Streptomyces incanus, assembly GCF_042656345.1. Lineage (NCBI taxonomy): Bacteria > Bacillati > Actinomycetota > Actinomycetes > Kitasatosporales > Streptomycetaceae > Streptomyces > Streptomyces incanus. The sequence continues at coordinate 81,837 of NZ_JBHSPC010000095.1, read as the reverse complement.
GACTTGATGCCGGGGTTCGTCGTCATGTGTCAACGGTAGGTTGACAGCAAGAGGGTGTCAACTGCGGGTTGACACTTGGTGGCGACTTCCCGCGGCATGACACGATCGGCCCGTGAGTACGTCCAGCACCGTCGACCGCGCCTTCCGGGCCGCCTTGTACGCCACCACCGACGACGCCCTCGACACCGGCGCGTCCCTGCTCGCCGTCGACCCGGCGGCGGGCGCCGAACTCGCCCGGCGGGGCGAGGAGTTCCTGGCGAACGCCTGGCGGCGCGGCTGGCAGCCCGCCGATGTCGTACGGATGGTCCGGCGCGAACTGGACGACGTACACCTACGACTCGTCACGGGGCTGATCCGCGCGCAGGCGCCGCACGACCGGCCCCGAGGACCACGCTGGACCGCCCAGCTCGACGCCCTCGACGAACCCGGCGCCGCACCCGCGCCCCCGTCCCGCACCGATCGCTTCTCGCACGCCACGGCCGTACTGGAGCTGTACCGGCTGCTGCTGCGCCTGCCCGTGCTCGAACCCCTCGACGAGGCGGCGGCCGAGGCTGCCGGCGTGGCGGGCCCGGACGCGCGGGACCGGCGTCCGGAGTCCCGCATGCTCGGCCGCATCCGCGCGCTGCTGGCCAAGGCGGAGGCGACCGGATTCCCGGAGGAGGCGGAGGCGCTCACCGCCAAGGCGCAGGAACTGATGGCGCGGCACAGCGTCGACGAGGCCCTGCTCGCGGTGCGGGCACACGCGGCGACGGTGCCGGGCGCGTGCCGGATCGGGGTGGAAGCGCCGTACGAGCAGATCAAGGCCGTCCTGCTCGACGCGATCGCCGACGCGAACCACTGCCGGGCGGTGTGGAACGAACCCCTCGGCTTCTCCACCGTGGTCGGCTTCGACGCCGACCTGGAAGCGGTCGAACTTCTCTACACCTCACTGCTCGTACAGGCCGGTACGGCCATGACGAAGGCGGAGGCGGCCCAGAAGGCGGGCGGACGTAAGCGGACCAAGACCTTCCGGCAGTCCTTCCTCGCGGCCTACGCCCATCGCGTGGGCGCACGTCTCGCGGCTGCCGCCGAAGGCCGGACGAGCGGGTTGAGCGACGACCTGCTCCCGGTGCTCGCCTCCCGCGACGTCGCGGTCACCGAGCGGCTGGACCGCCTGTTCCCGGAGACGACGACCACCCGGCTACGCGGGGTGAGTGACGCGGCGGGCTGGCAGGAGGGCGCGCGGGCGGCGGACAACGCCCAGGTCGAAGCCCGCCGACGGCTCGGCTGAACCGGAGTCCGCACCCTGCGACACCGCGTGGGTCGCGTGGGCCGGAGCCCGCGCGGGTGGGTGGGTTGAGGATCACCCGGCCCCGCGCGGGGCCGGCTGCGGGGCGCGGGCAGCCCCGCTCGGAGGCCGGCAGTCCGTTCGGTCACCCGTCCGCCGGTCAGTCGCCCGTCCGCTGGAAGGCGCCCACGGAGGCGTCGGCCGCGGCCTCGGTCTTTTCCTTGACCGCCACCGGGCCGTACGTCCAGGGGAAGTCCTGGGTGGCGGAGTCGCCGGGAAGGCCGATCTGCAGGGTCTTGGCGTCCAGGCTCTCGCCCGCGCCTTCCGGCCCGCGCACGTAGGTGATCGTGAAGGAAACCGATTCGCCCTCGGCCAGAGTCAGTTTCTGCGCCGTCGCGCCCTCGACCGGTGCCAGCGCGACGAGCTCGCCCCCGGCCACCAGGCTTGCCTCGGGGAAGCCGTCCAGGACGCAGGCGGCACCCTGGTTGACGAGGTTCACAGGGACCTCGCCGGTGTCACCGGCGGCCGGGGCCTCACTCGCGGGGCCGGCCTCCATGTCCACCGTCGCGCTCGAACAGGCCCCGCTCCCCTGCTTCGCGTCGTCCTTCGCCCCGTCACCACCGCCCTCGCCGCCGCAGGCGGTCAGCAGGAGGAGGGCGGTGACAGCGGTGACGGTGATCGGCATGGCGCGCATGAGGATTCCCCTGGGGTCGTGGAGCAGCCCACAGATCATCACACCCCGGGGACCCCTCCCCGTGCATCCGGAGGACCGATGTCCTCACGCGGGGGCAGGTCCTACGACCCCAGCCCCGCGGTCGGAAGACCCGACGGCAGCCGGCCGCCCTTGGCCTTCATGTACGTCTCGGTGCCGAGGGAGCCCTCCCAGGTGACCTTCAGGGTGGTCCCGCTCACCGAGTCGACCGTGCCGCTCGTCCGGTCCTCGTTGCCGTTCGCGCACTTCAGGCTGATCGTCGAGGTTCCGGCGTCCTCCTGTGTGGTGCCACTGCACACGGTGCCGCCCGTGGCGAAGAGGGCCGTCTGCTCACCGGTGAACATCAGCGCCACGGCCTTGCCGTCGGCCGTGGTGAGCCAGCTGCCCTCCAGCTCACCCGCCGGGGCGCTGCTCGTGTCCGAACCGCCCGTCCCGTCCGTCCCGCCGGTGCCGCCGCCGGTGCCGCCGTCGGGATCGGTGGTGGCCGAGGCGGACGGCTCGGCGGATGGCGTGGAGTCGTCGCCGGAGCCGCTGTCGCCGCTGCACCCGGTGAGGACGAGTGAGCCCGCCAGGCCTGTGGCCGCGACCGCGAGCCGTACGCGCCGGCGTGACACGGCGCGCCAGGAGCGCGACGCGGACGAGGTAGTCACCGAAGCCCTCACCGAAGCCCCCTCCGGAGGCGCATCCGGAGCCGCACCCCGAGGCGCCTTTGGAACCGCCCTCGAAACCGCTCCCGAGCCCGCCGGCATCCCCGTACTGCCCTGATCCACCGATGTCACCGCAAGCCCCCTACCTGTAGCCGGCCACGTCGGCCGGAACGACCGCAGACAGCTAACAGGACGTACCCGGCACCCCACCAGCCCCGGTGAGCCACCTCGCACCGCACCGTCACCGCGCGGTGACGGGGACGGCACGGTGGCGAGGACGGCACCCGCCGCACTACCACAGCGGCAGCTCGCGCGGGCGGCCGGGAAGGCCCGGAAGACGGCCCTGCTTCCCCATGGAGACCGTTGGTCGACGAAGAAAAGAGACCGCTTGCGGGACTGATGAGGGAGCGGGAGGACACACGAAGGCAACGAGGGAACAAGAGGGCCTCCGTACGCGTCTCAACCCACACGGGGTTCCGCAGGCCGGGCCGCAGGGCTGTAACTGCGGGAACACCCCGCGTGCACGTGCATCTGCCCATGCATTAGCACTTGAACAAAGCTATGATCCGGGTCAGTTGACCACTGCATCAATGGCCACACCAGCCAGTGCACAACGGGGAGCGACCTGTGGACCACGACGTGTACGACGGTGATGTGTACGACGGCGACGTGTATGGCGGTGTCGGCGCGTCCCGCGTGTTCAACGGTATGGCGGCCACCGGGCTGAACGGCGTGGCCTGGCAGAAGAGCCGGCACAGCAACTCGCAGGGTTCCTGCGTCGAGTTCGCCCGGCTGCCGGGCGGCGAGGTGGCGGTGCGCAACTCCCGTTTTCCCGAGGGGCCGGCACTCGTCTACACCCGGGCGGAGATCGAGGCGATGCTCCTCGGTATCAAGGACGGCGAGTTCGATCATTTGGTCGTCGGCTGACGAAGGCGCCCGCCGCGCCCGCCGCGCCCGCCGCGCCCGCCGCGCCCGCCGCGCCCGGCGGCCCCTGAGTCCTGCGCGACGCGCGTAGAAACGCGGCACCCCAAGGTGCCGCGTTCGTCATGCGCCGCCGGGAGGCCGTAGCAGGAACAGCGCCCAGACCACCTTGCCGCGTCCGCTCCGCATCGGCTGCCAGCCCCAGCCGTCGCTGAAGGACTCGACCAGGAGCAGCCCGCGGCCCGACTCCGCGGAGAAGTCGTCCGCGTCGCGGGTGACGGGACTGTCGTGGCTCGGGTCGCGCACCGCACACACCAGCCGTCCGGTCCACCGCATCAGATGCAGCCGCACCGGAGCTTCCTGCCCCGCCAGCCGCGGCGCGCCGGCCGGCAGGCCGTGCCGCAGGGCGTTGGTGACCAGCTCGGAGACGACCAGGCACACGTCGTCGAAGCGGTGGTCCAGGCCCCACTGGTCGCAGGTCTTCCTGGTGAACTGCCGCGCCTCACGGACCGCTTCGTGGCGGGCGGGGAGGGAGCAGGAGGCGGCGTCGGACACGGCCGCGGGGTCCAGTGGTGGAAGGCCCTGCCGTAACGGCTCGAGCATGGTCGATCCATTCGTCCCCATGCGAGGCACTCCCGGGATTCGCGGTCGTAGCGATACGGCGGTGGTGCGGAGACCATGGTTTCGGATGCGCACGGCAGATGCAAGGGCAGATGCACGTGCAGTTGACCGAAATGAGCCCTGCCGTACCGCTTGTTGGTCAATTTTTCCGCCGTATTCATGTCCCTCCTGTCACTTCCGTGGCCTACTCTCTGCTCCTCCCTGTTCGAAACCTCAGCCCTGATTCCATTTCCGTAACCGGGCGAGTACTGCTCGGAGTGTTTTAGTGGCAGACTTCGGCCCCTGGCAGACGTTGGGGAGGCTGGCGAACGTGAGCGCGGGAGAGCCGGGATCGGTGGTGCGGCGCATGCTGCTCGGATCACAACTCAGGCGACTGCGTGAGGCTCGGGGGATCACGCGCGAGGCGGCGGGCTATTCGATCCGCGCCTCCGAATCGAAGATCAGCCGGATGGAGTTGGGCCGGGTGAGCTTCAAGACCAGGGACGTCGAGGACCTGCTGACGCTGTACGGCATCGGGGACGAGCAGGAGCGCGCCTCGCTGCTCTCCCTGGCCAAGGAGGCCAATGTCGCGGGCTGGTGGCACAGTTACTCGGACGTGCTGCCCAGCTGGTTCCCCACCTATGTGGGCCTCGAGGGTGCCGCCGCGCTGCTCAGGGCGTACGAAGTGCAGTTCGTGCACGGCCTGTTGCAGACCGAGGAGTACGCGCGCGCGGTGGTCCGGCGCGGCATGCGGGGCGCGAGCGAGGCCGACGTCGAACGACGGGTGGCGCTGCGCCTGGAGCGGCAGAAGTACCTGGTCGCGGAGAACGCCCCCGAGTTCCACGTCGTGCTCGACGAGGCCGCGCTGCGCCGGCCGTACGGCGACCGCGGGGTGATGAAGGGGCAGCTCCAGCATCTGATCGAGATCTCCGAGCGGCCCAATGTCCGGCTGCAGGTCATGCCGTTCGGCCTCGGCGGCCACTCCGGCGAGTCCGGCGCGTTCACCATCCTCAGCTTCCCCGAGTCCGACCTCTCGGACGTCGTGTACATGGAGCAGCTGACGAGCGCGCTGTACCTCGACAAGGCCGAGGACGTCGCCCAGTACGAGAAGGCGCTCAAGGAGCTCCAGCAGGACAGCCCGGGCCCTTCGGAGAGCCGGGACCTTCTGCGAGGTCTCCTTCAACTCTCCTGAAACATAAGTACGATGACGCCCAATCAGTCCGTACGGCAGAGGACGAAGCCGCGCCGTGCGACCGAACCGATCGCACGACCGATCGCATGACCGGTCGCCTGCCGATCGCACGCCGATCGCCCGGCCGGTCGGGTGGTGAGGCCGATCCGGGGTGGGCCCGGTTCGGCAGCGAGGGATTGAGGGGTTGAGGGATCACATGTCGTCGTACTTCACCGACCTGGCCCAGCAGTACATCGACGGTGAGTGGCGTCCGGGCACCGGTTCCTGGGACATCATCGACTTCAATCCGTACGACGACGAGAAACTGGCGTCGATCACGATAGCCACCGTCGACGAGGTCGACGAGGCCTACCGGGCGGCGGCCCGCGTGCAGAAGCAGTGGGCGGCGACCAACCCGTACGCGCGCCGCGCGGTGCTGGAGAAGGCGCTCGAGCTGGTCGAGGAGCGCGAGGACGAGATCACCGAGGCGATCATCGCCGAACTCGGCGGGACGCGCCTGAAGGCGGCCTTCGAGCTCCACCTCGCCAAGGAGTTCCTGCGCGAGTCGGTGCACCTGGCGCTGCGCCCCGAGGGCCGGATCATCCCCTCGCCGGTGGACGGCAAGGAGAACCGCGTCTACCGCGTGCCCGTCGGCGTCGTCGGTGTGATCAGCCCGTTCAACTTCCCGTTCCTGCTGTCGCTGAAGTCGGTCGCCCCGGCGCTCGCGCTCGGCAACGGCGTGGTGCTCAAGCCGCACCAGAACACCCCGATCGTCGGCGGGGCGCTGATCGCGAAGATCTTCGAGGACGCGGGTCTGCCCGGCGGTCTGCTGAACGTCGTCATCACGGACATCGCGGAGATCGGCGACGCCTTCCTCGAGCACCCGGTCCCGAAGGTCATCTCCTTCACCGGTTCCGACGCGGTCGGCCGCCATGTGGCCACCGTCTGCGCACGCCTCTTCAAGCGCTCGGTCCTCGAACTCGGCGGCAACAGCGCGCTGGTGGTCCTCGACGACGCCGACGTCGACTACGCGGTCGACGCGGCCGTGTTCAGCCGGTACGTCCACCAGGGCCAGGTCTGCATGGCCGCGAACCGGGTGCTGGTGGACCGCGCGGTGGCCGACGAGTTCACCGAGAAGTTCGTCGCCAAGGTCAAGTCCCTCAAGGCGGGCGACCCGCGCGATCCCGGGACCGTCATCGGCCCGGTGATCAACTCCCAGCAGGCGGACTCGCTGGCCGGTGTCGTGGAGCAGGCGCTCGCCGAGGGCGCGACCGCCCTGGTGCGCGGCACCCGGACCGACAACCTGGTCGAGCCGTCCGTGCTCACCGGCCTCCCCGCCGACTCCGCCCTGCTCCGGCAGGAGGTCTTCGGCCCGGTCGTCTTCCTCGTCCCGTTCGACGGCGAGGAGGAGGCCGTACGCCTCGTCAACGACACCCCGTACGGCCTGAGCGGCGCGGTGCACACCGGGGACGTCGAGCGCGGGGTCACCTTCGCCAAGCAGATCGACACCGGCATGTTCCACGTGAACGACGGCACCGTGCACGACGAGCCGATCGTCCCCTTCGGCGGCGAGAAGAACTCCGGCAGCGGTCGGCTGAACGGCGAGGCGATGCTGGACGCCTTCACCACGATGAAGTGGATCTCGGTGCAGCACGGCCGCAGCAGGTTCCCCTTCTGAGCCGCCCCTTCTGACTCGCTCCTCCTCCCGGGCCCTTGCGGACAGCACCTGACCGCGAGGGCCCGTAGCGTCGTCGGTGTCAGGGAAACCGGGGCGAAGCCTCACCGACGAAAGGCGGCCGTCATGGTCACTCACGTTCCCGCGGAGACCCGGGGCGACGAACGCGGGGCGCTGCTGGCCTTCATCGAGGAGCAGCGTGGGGGCATCCGCCGGTCGGTGCTCGGCCTCACCGACGAGCAGGCCGCGTCGCGGCCCAGCGCGAGCGAGCTGTCCCTGGCCGGGTTGCTCAAGCACGTCGCCGAGGTCGAGCAGGGCTGGATCGCCCGGGCCAAGGGCGAGCCGCCGGCCGTCCACCGGGACGAGTCGAACTGGCACGAGTGCTTCCGGCTGGTCGGCGAGGAAACCGTGGAGTCCTTTCTCGCGTACTACGAGAAGGTGGCCACCGGGACGGAGTCGTTCATCCGCGCGGTGCCCAGCCTCGACGACACCTTCCTGCTGGCGAAGACGTCCTGGAACCCGAAGGACGAGTGGCTCTCGATGCGCTGGCTGTGTCTCCACCTGATCCGCGAGACCGCCCGGCACGCCGGCCACGCCGACATCATCCGCGAGTCCCTGGACGGCGCCACGGCGTTCGAACTGGTGGCGAAGGAGCGGGGCAGCTCCTGGGAGTGACCGCCCGCGGCCTACGCTGGAGCCCATGTCAGCGATCCGTCTCCTCGTGCTCGGCGCGGTGCGCCAGCACGGGCGGGCCCACGGCTACCAGGTGCGCAACGACCTGGAGTTCTGGGGCGCGCACGAGTGGTCCAACGCCAAGCCCGGCTCGATCTACCACGCCCTGAAACAGATGGCGAAGCAAGGGCTGCTGCACGCGCACGAGATCGCGCCCTCGACGGCCGGGGGTCCGCCGCGCGTCGAGTACGAGATCACCGCGGCGGGCGACGACGCGTATTTCACGCTGCTGCGCGAGGCCCTCGTCGCCTACGACCAGAAGATGGACGTGAAGTCGGCGGCCATCGGCTTCGTCGTCGACCTACCGAGGCAGGAGGCGACGGCGCTGCTGAAGGAGCGGATCCGGCGCATCGAGGAGTGGCGGGCCGCGGTCACCGAGCACTACGTGCCCGAGGGCGGCCCCGAGCCGCTGGGCCACATCGGCGAGATCATGAACCTCTGGGTGCACACGGCCGACGCGGAGGCCGAGTGGACCAGGGGTCTGATCGGACGGATCGAGGCCGGCTCCTACACCTTCGCCGGGGAGGGCGAGCCGTTCGTCGGCATCCTGGCCGAGGACCAGGAGAACCCGTACGCGACGGGGGAGCGCCACCCGGGGGACGACCGCTGAGGCGCCCGCGCGCCGATCGGGCGTCCGCCCTCGTGCGTTAATCAAGTTTGACTAATGACTGGGCCGTGCTTACCGTGACCTGCGTAGTCAAGTTTGACTAGCGAGAGGGTCATCCCCATGGCCGACGCGGCGATCACCGTCGAGGACGCACGGAAGACGTACGGCGGAACGAGAGGCGGCAGGAGCGGTGGGAGCGGCAGGCCCGCACTGGACGGGCTCGACCTCACGGTCGGGCGCGGCACGGTGCACGCGGTACTCGGCCCGAACGGCGCGGGCAAGACCACCCTGGTCCGGATCCTGGCCACCCTGCTGCGGCCCGACGCGGGCCGGATCGAGGTCGCGGGCCACGACGTGGTGCGGGAGGCGTACGCCGTGCGCCTGCGCATCGGCCTCCTGGGCCAGCACGCGGCGCTCGACGAGGAACTCGGCGGCCGGCAGAACCTCGAACTGTTCGGCCGCCTGTACCACCTGGGCGCGCGGCGGGCACGCGCGCGTGCCGACGAACTCCTGGCGCGCTTCGGCCTCGCCGACACCGGCCGCAAGGCGGTGGGGCAGTACAGCGGGGGCATGCGCCGCCGCCTGGACCTGGCCGCCTCCCTGATCACCGAACCGGAGGTGCTCTTCCTGGACGAACCGACCACCGGCCTCGACCCCCGCGGCCGCGCGGAGGTGTGGGACTCGGTCCGCTCCCTGGTCGGCGGCGGTACGACCGTCCTGCTCACCACCCAGTACCTGGAGGAGGCCGACCAGCTCGCCGACCATATCTCGGTGGTGGACGCCGGCCGGGGCATCGCCGACGGCACGGCGGACGAACTCAAGGCGGCCGCCGGCGGCGACCGCATCGACGTCGTCCTGCGCGACGCCGGGCAGCTGGGCGCGGCCGTCGCCCTGCTGCCCGTACCGGAGGACGAGATCACCGTGGACACCGACCGCAGGCTGCTCAGCGCCCCGGTGACCGACCGCATGGCGGCCCTGGCCGGGGTCGTCCGCGTCCTGGAGGAGGCGGGCATCCGGGCCGAGGACATCGCCCTGCGCAGGCCCACGCTCGACGAGGTGTTCCTGCGGCTCACCGGACCCGACGACGACCGGGCCGAGGAACTCGTAGGACGTACCCGAGGAGGCAGGTCCGCATGACCACCCACGCGCCGCTCACACACTCGACGGCCGCCCGCGCGCGGACCGGCCGCGTACGGACCGCCCACGCCCTGGCCGACTCCTGGACCATGACCCGCCGCGAACTCTCCCGCTGGCGGCGGCAGCCGGTCGCGGTGGTGGTCGGCCTGGTCTTCCCGGTGATGCTGCTGATGATGTTCGGCTACCTGGTCGGTGGCGGCCGGGGAGTCAGCGGCGACTACCTCGGCTACCTGGTCCCCGGCATGCTCGCGCTCACCATGGCCTTCGGCCTGGAGGGCACCATGGTCGCCGTCACCCAGGACCTCAACAAGGGCGTCGTCGACCGGTTCCGCTCGATGCCCATGGCCAACGGCGCGTTCCTGGTGGGCCGTTCCGCCGCCGACATGCTCCAGTCGGCGCTCGGCCTCGCGGTACTCCTGGCCGTCGCCGCCGCGCTCGGCTGGCGTGCCGACGGCGGCCCGGCCGGCTTCCTGGGCGCCGTCGGCCTGCTCCTGCTGTTCCGTTTCGCCATGCTGTGGATCGGCATCCACCTCGCCCTGGTGGCAGGGAAGCCCGAACTGGTGCAGGCGGTGCAGATCCTGGTCTGGCCGGTCGGCTTCCTGTCCAACGCCTTCGCGGCGCCCGAGTCCATGCCGGACTGGCTCGGCACGGTCGTCCAGTGGAATCCGATGTCGCAGACGGCCACAGCCGTGCGCGAGCTCTTCGGCAGCCCCGGCGGGGAACCGGGGCACGTGTGGGCCGCCGTCGCCTGGCCCCTGGCCCTGCTCGCGGTGTTCTTCCCGCTGGCGGTACGGAGGTTCGCGCGGCTGAGCCGTTAGCCGGCTCCGGTGGTCCGGAGCCGGGTCCGCTCAGTGGTGGAAGCCGGTGGCCGCGTTCCTGTCGTGGGTGAGGGGATGCGGCTGCCGGCGCAGCTCCGGGAGGAGCCGGGCCAGGTCCTCGGCGAACAGGTCGGCGAGGTCCTCGGAGAAGCCGTTGCGGCACACCACCCGCAGCACCGACAGGTCCTGACGGTTGGCCGGGAAGGCGTACGCGGGCACCAGCCAGCCGTACTCCCGCATCCGCCGGGACACGTCGAAGACGTCGAACGCCGTCACCCCGGGCGCGGTGGTGAAGGCGAACACCGGCAGTTCGTCGCCCCGGGTCAGCAGCCGGAAGTCGTCGAGCTCCCCGATCCGTCCGGCCAGCCCGCCGGCCACGTCCCGCGCGGCCTGCTGCACCGCGCGGTAGCCGTCGCGGCCCAGCCGCAGGAACGTGTAGTACTGCGCCACCACCTGGGCGCCCGGCCGGGAGAAGTTCAGGGCGAACGTCGGCATCTCGCCGCCCAGGTAGTTCACCCGGAAGACCAGTTCCTCGGGCAGCATGTCCGCGTCCCGCCAGAGTGCCCAGCCGACGCCCGGGTAGACCAGGCCGTATTTGTGCCCCGAGGTGTTGATCGACGTCACGCGCGGAAGGCGGAAGTCCCACACCAGCTCCTCGTCGAGGAAGGGCGCGATCATCGCGCCGGACGCCCCGTCGACGTGCACCGGGACGTCGAGGCCGGTGCGTTCCTGGAGCTCGTCCAGCGCCGCGCACAGGTCCGCGATCGGCTCGTACGATCCGTCGAAGGTGGAGCCCATGATGCCGACCACCCCGATGGTGTTCTCGTCGCACCTCTCGGCGGCGGCCCGCGGGTCGAGATGGAACCGGTCGCCCTCCATGGGCACCTGGCGGGCCTCCACCTCCCAGAAGGCGCAGAACTTCTCCCAGCAGACCTGGACGTTGACACCCATGACGAGGTTCGGCCGGGCGTCCTTCGACGGGTACCGATCGGCGTTGCGCCGCGCCCAGCGGTGCTTGAACGCCATCCCGGCGAGCATGCACGCCTCGCTCGACCCCGTCGTCGAACAGCCCACGGCCGCGGACGGGTCGGGCGCGTGCCACAGGTCCGCGAGCATCGACACACAGCGCCGCTCCAGCTCGGCGGTGCGCGGGTACTCGTCCTTGTCGATCATGTTCTTGTCCCGGCACTCCGCCATCAGGTGACCGGCCTCCGGCTCCATCCAGGTGGTGACGAAGGTGGCCAGGTTCAGCCGCGCGTTGCCGTCCAGCATCAGCTCGTCGTGCACCAGCTGATACGCCGTCGTGGGCGCCATCGGCGCGTCGGGCATCCGGTGCTTGGGCGGTGCCTCGGTCATGTCCCCGATGGGGTTGGCCGGGCCCAGGAAGGGATTGACGGACAGGGGGCGCTCATCGTGTCGGGGAGCATGGTGCAGCGGCATGGAGACCTCCAGGAGTTCGTACGGGAGCTTGGACGGGTGGGGGCCACGAGGGAGTACGAGGAGGGGGACCACAGGGAGCACAGGGGCCACAGGGGCCACAGGGGCCACAGGGGCCACAGGAGCCATAGGGAACGAGGGGAAGCCATTGCCGGGCCGGGGCGCACAGGCGGCCGGGCGCTCACCGGACCGGTGTCCCGTCCGCCCGCAGCTGCATCTGAGGACGTCCCGTCACCACCAGCCAGGCCGGCAGCGACGCGATGCACAGGAGCGCGAGGATGCCCGGCGAGGAGACCAGGACCGCGGCGACGAACAGGCTCAACCAGCCCTGCCGGGTGATGGCCAGCAGCACCCCCAGCACCCCCGCCGACACACCCACCGCCGGATGCACACCGGGCACCAGGGCGTGGGCGCACAGCCCGAGCGCGGTGCCGACGAACACGGCCGGGAAGATCCGCCCGCCCCGGAACCCGCAGGACGCGGCGACGAGTAGGGCGGCCAGCTTCACCACCGTCATGGTGGCGAACTGGCCCGCCGACCAGCCCTCGGGGTCGGCCGCCAGCTCCGCGATCTCGTTGAGCCCCTTGAACAGCGTCAGATGCCCGCCCAGAGCCGCCAGCGCGCCCAGCACCACCCCACCGGCCGGAAGTATCAGCATGGGATGCCGCAGCCGCCGGAAGGCCCCGTGGACGTAGGGGAAGGCGTGGACGGCGCACATGCCGAGCAGCGCGCCCACCGAGGCGACCGTGAGCGCCGACAGCAGGTCCGCCCAGCCGGGACGGCCGAACGGCGGCAGGTGCAGGTCGAAGCTCGGCTGCGATACCAGGGAGGCGGTGAGCGCACCGGCCCCCGCGGCGGCCAGCGGCGCGAAGAGGCTGTCCCAGAGCTGTCCCTTGATCCGCTGCCCCGCCAGTGCTTCGGAGATGACGAGCGCGGCGGCCACCGGTGTACCGAAGAGCGCGCCGACCGTCGCCGCCTCTGCCAACGCCACCCAGCCACGCTCCGGGGCCCGGGGGAACGCCCTGGTGCCCAGCAGGACCGCCAGGGAGACATGCACGGCGATGATCGGGTTCTCGGGCCCGAGGCTCGGTCCGCCGGCCAGCATCAGGGCGGTGGCCAGCAGCAGCCCCGGCAGCACCGCGGGCGGCAGCACGGGGGCGTCGAGGCCGGTGGTCGCCGGATCGGGGCCGGCGTGGCCCGGCATCTTCCACACCACCAGACCGACTGCGATCCCGGTGGCGACGAGCATCACGAACATCCACAGTACGGAGTACCTGCCGACCCCGAGCGCGTCCGGCAGGTCCTGCCACAGCACGTCCTGGAGCTGCTCTGCCGCCAGGCTCACGCCCACCAGCAGCAGGCTCGCCGCCACCCCCACGATCAGCGCGGGGACGACGGACGGCAGCAGGCCGCGTGCCCGGCGTGCCGGGGCGGCAGAGGGCTCCTGCTGCGCGCTGTCCTGGGTCACGCGCACACGATAGACGGGCCAAGTGGGCAAATAATGACGAAACGGTCATGGTGTCACGAGTGGGAAACCGGCTTGCACCTCACGTGGCGTGAGGTCCCAGGGTGGAGGGCGTACCGAGAAGGGAGCGGAAGTGAGTCATTCCGTGGGACAGGTGGCCGGCTTCGCCGGGGTCACGGTGCGCACCCTGCACCACTACGACGACATCGGCCTGCTCGCTCCGAGCGAGCGCAGCCACGCGGGTCACCGGCGTTACACCGACGCCGACCTCGACCGGCTGCAGCAGATCCTGTTCTACCGGGAGCTCGGCTTCCCGCTCGACGAGGTCGCCGCCCTGCTCGACGAGCAGGCCACCGGAAAAGCGGACCCGCGCGCGCACCTGCGCCGGCAGCACGACCTGCTGACCGCCCGGATCGAGAGGCTGCAGAGGATGGCGGCGGCCGTGGAGCACGCCATGGAGGCACACACGATGGGGATCGGTCTGACGCCCGAGGAACGGTTCGAGGTGTTCGGGGACTTCGACCCGGACCAGTACGAGGACGAGGTCCAGGAGCGCTGGGGCGCCACCGACGCCCACCGGCAGTCCCGGCAGCGGACCGCGTCCTACACCAAGGACGACTGGAAGCGCGTCACCGAGGAGTTCGACTCCCTCCACCTGCGCATGGCCGAGCTGATGTCCGCCGGCACCCCGGCCGACTCCGCGGAGGCCATGGACACGGCGGAGGAGCACCGGCTGTTCATCACGGGCGCGTACTACGACTGCGGGCACGAGATGCACACCTGCCTGGGCGAGATGTACGTCACCGACCCGCGCTTCACGCGGACGTACGAGAACATCCGCCCCGGCCTGGCGGTCTACCTGCGCGACGCGATCGTCGCCAACGCGGCCCGGCACGGCGGCTGAGCCCGGACCGCGCGGAGACCGCCCCGATCCCTTCCCGGGGACCGGGCGGCGTACCGCGCGGTCAATCGCGTACGAGCACCACCGCGGTGCCGTACGCGCACACCTCGGTGCCCACGTCCGCGGCGTCCGTGACGTCGAAGCGGAACGCCAGCACGCCGTTGGCGCCCCGCGCGCGTGCCTGCTCGATCAAGCGCTCCATGGCCTGGTTGCGGGTCTGTACGAGCGTCTTGGTCAGCCCTTTGAGCTCGCCGCCGACCATCGACTTCAGGCCCGCGCCGATCTGGCTGCCGATGTGGCGGGACCGGACGGTCAGCCCGAAGACCTCTCCGATCACCTCCTGCACCCTGTGCCCCGGGACGTCGTTCGTCGTGACCACCAGGACGTCGGTCCCGGGGCCCTGTCCACCGCCGTACTCCTCGATGCCCATGGCCCCAGCTTCGCCGGGGAGGGGGCACGGTGCAATCCTGGGTACGCCCGTGGAACCTGGGCCGGGACGGCTGCGTTGATAGCTTTGGCAGCCAGCCTCGCCCGCCCCCTCAAGCAGCAGGAGCCACACTCCCGTGACCACCCTTGCGCTCGGCCCCGAGTGGCTGAGCCCGAACTATCTGATCGAGACCTTCAGCCTTCCCGGCATCCTGCTGATCGTCTTCGCCGAGTCCGGATTCTTCGCGTTCCTGCCCGGCGACTCCCTGCTGTTCACAGCGGGCCTCTTCGTGGCGGAGGGCAGCTACATCAGCCAGCCGCTGTGGCTGGTGTGCACACTGATAGTGATCGCCGCCGTCCTGGGCGATCAAGTCGGTTACATGATCGGCAAGGTCTTCGGCCCGAAGCTCTTCAGCCGCCCCAACTCCAAGCTCTTCAAACAGGAGAACCTGGAGAAGGCCCACGAGTTCATGGAGAAGTACGGCCCCAAGGCGATCGTCCTGGCCCGCTTCGTGCCGATCGTGCGCACCTTCGCCCCCATCACGGCCGGTGCCGGCCGGATGAAGTACCGCACCTTCCTCACGTACAACCTCATCGGCGGCATGGCCTGGGGCACGGGCGTCACGCTCGCCGGCTACTGGCTCGGCCAGATCGGCTTCATCAAGAGCAACGTCGAGTCGATCCTCATCCTGATCGTCCTCCTCTCGGTGGTCCCGATCATCGTCGAGTACCTGCGGGAGCGCGGCAAGAAGAAGCGCGGTGCAGACGAGAACGCGGACGCTCCGCAGCAGGGCGAGTACGACACGTACGACCGGCAGGCCCCCCCGTACGCCCAGCCGGCCATGGACGACGCCACCACCCAGCTCCGCCGCATCGCCCCGGACGGACCGCGGCCCCAGCAGCCGTACGGCGACCAGGGTCACCCGCAGCAGCGGCCCCAGCAGCCGTACGGCAACGACCAGGGTGGTTACGACCAGGGTGGCTACGACCAGTACCACGGGGGGCAGCACCCCCAGGGGCAGGGCGGCCAAGGGCAGGCCCAGGGCCCGGACCCCCGCCGGCAGCAGCCCTACAACCAGGGCTACTGAACCGCCGCACCGAACCCGTCCCCGGGGCGCGCGACACCCGCGCACCCCGGGGATTCGTGTATCCGGGGGCCGGACGGTCCCGCCTCAGAAACCGCGCGTTCGCTTCGCGGCCCTGCGCTTCTCGGCGGAGCCGATCCGCAGGAACAGCCGGGAGATCTCCGAACCGAGGTTCACCCCGATCGCGATGGCCATGGCGAGCGCCACGGCCTTCGAGAGGGACACCAGACCCGCGTCCACCTCGTTCTGGGCGATCGCCAGCAGACCGAAGTACGTGGCGGAACCGGGCAGCAGGGGCCCGATCGCCGCCGTGATGTACGGCAGCGCCGAGGCGAACCGGTACCGCGACAGCAGCTGCCCGAAGAGTCCCACCAGGCCCGCCGCCGCGGCCGTGGAGGCCACCGGGGAGAGATCGCCCGCGTAGGCCATCGCGCCGTACACCACCCAGGCGACGCCGCCGTTGAGGGTGACCAGGAGCACCGTGGACCGCTCCTGCTGGAGCAGCACCGCGAAGGCCAGCGACAGCCCGAGCGACGCGGCGATCTGCCACAGCGGCCGCTCGGCCAGGACGAGCGCCGCGTCCGGGCTCAGCTTGGCGCCCAGCTGCACGCCGAAGTAGAGCACCACCAGCACGCCGATCACGATGCCCGTGAAGAAGTACAGGACCTCCAGGAGCCGCGCGGCCGCGGTGATGTAGAAGCCCGTCAGGCCGTCCTGCACGCCCGCCACCAGGGCCCGCCCCGGCAGCAGGGCGAACAGGCCGCCGGTGATCACCGCGGACGCCTTCACGTCCGCGTGCGCCAGCGTCAGCGCGACGCCGATCGCGGCCGGCGGCATCGCGGCCATCGTGAACTGGTAGAACTCCGGCAGCCCCCGGTCGGCGCACTTCCACGCCAGCCGGTCGCCGAGCATCGCGCCCAGCGCCGCGGCGACGAACACCAGGGCGCCGCCGCCGACCAGCACCGACGCCGAGCCCGCCAGCAGTCCGCTGGCCGCGTTCAGCACCCAGGTGGGGTAGGGGTGCCGGTTGCGGCGGATCTCCGCGAGCCGCCGGTAGGACTCCTCCAGGGAGATGTGCGTCTCGTCGTCGCTGAGGTCGTCCACCAGCTGATACACGGCCGCGAGACGGGTGTAGTCGGTGCCCCGGCGGCGCACCGTGCGCGACGCGGTCACCGGGTCCTCCACCAGCGACGGCTGGTGGGAGATCGACAGCAGGGTGAAGGTGACGGTCGGCTCGCACCGGTCCAGGCCGTAGGAGCGGCAGACGGCGAACATCGCCCCCTCCACGTCCTCCGCGCCCTCGCCGCCCGCCAGCAGCAGCTCCCCGATACGCAGCGTCAGGTCGAGCACGCGTGGCACGGCGGGCCCGGCGTCGTCGTGCCGGTGCACCTGCTCCGGTGCCGGCCGCTCGGTCACCGGCATGCGCAGCATGGTGCGCATGCGGTCCTGCCAGGGCACGTCCCGGTGCAGGGAGACGGCCGAGGTCCCGCGCGGCGGGGTGAATGCCGACAGAGCCTGCCTGGCGTCGTACGTGCTCGGCGGGTTGAACGCCGAGCCCTCCGTCTCGGCGGGCTGGTGCGGAGCCGCCTCCAGGCCCTGGGGCAGGGCGAACTCGGACGTCGTCTCCGACTCCGTGGGGGCTCTCTGGGCCTTTGCGAGCGCCAGCCCCTCCGGAACGGCGAACTCCGACGTCGTCGACTCCGTATCCACCGAAGCCGTCAGTCCGACCGGAGCGCTGAAGGCGCTCCTCGCCTCATCCGACTGGGGCTTGCGGTCCTCCGCGTCCGTCACCTTCTCTGCGCTCCCTGTCCGAGACGTCCGTTTGTACCTGTACCCCCGTCTGTACCTGCGCCCCCGTCGGGGCCCGGCCGGCAGCCCCAGGGCTCAGTATGCGCACGGACAGCGGAACGGGCCGCACGCATATGCGTGCGGCCCGTTCCACGTCTCGTGCGAAGGGGGCTCAGTGGCCGCCCGTCTCCTTGAAACGCTTGTAGGACCGCTCGATCTCGATCTCGGCGTCCGTCCGGCCGACCCAGTTGGCGCCCTCGACCGACTTGCCCGGCTCGAGGTCCTTGTAGACCTCGAAGAAGTGCTGGATCTCCAGACGGTCGAACTCCGACACGTGGTGGATGTCCCGCAGGTGCTCCACGCGCGGGTCCGTCGACGGGACGCACAGCAGCTTGTCGTCGCCGCCGGCCTCGTCCGTCATCCGGAACATGCCGATCGCGCGGCAGCGGATCAGGCAGCCCGGGAACGTCGGCTCGTCGAGAATGACCAGCGCGTCCAGCGGGTCGCCGTCCTCGCCGAGAGTGTTCTCGACGAAGCCGTAGTCGGTCGGGTAGGCGGTCGAGGTGAAGAGCCGACGGTCCAAACGGATCCGACCCGTCTCGTGGTCCACCTCGTACTTGTTCCGCGAACCCTTCGGGATCTCGATCGTGACGTCGAACTCCACCGGACGCTCCTCCATGATCAGCACATAGTTCTGGTGGTTAAGTGTCCCTCACGCAGGTGTGTGATCGCGAAAGGGGCTGGTGGTCGTGCCGGAGCTGAGGCCTTGGCGGGCCGCGAGACCGCATGTGGCACGGTTCGCGGGCGCCGTACGCCCCCGTCTGGCACGGGTCGCGGCGGCTGTCCGGCCGCGGCTGGCGCGGTTGCGGCCGAGTCGTCCCGTGAAGGTCGCCACGGCCGCCGGGCCCCGGATCACGCGGTCGGTGGCCTGGCCGGGAACCTGGTCGAGGACCTGGCGGTTCACCGTGGTCGCGGCCACCGCCGGGACGATGCTGGCCGCAGGAGCGGTGACCGCCGCCGGTCCCTGGGACTCCACCGGTCAGCGTACGGCCGAGCAGGACCGGGCCGTGGCCATGGAGGCCACGCGTGGCACAGATCACGGTGGCACCCGCGGCAACGCCGGTACACCGCCCCGCGGTCCTCGTACGGCCCCCAGCGCCCCCTCCGTACTCACCGGCCTCGGCGGCGGCGCCACCACCGTGAAGTCGGCGCCCGGCGGCAAGGCCCTCGCGGCCGCCCTCGCCCCGCTGCTGAAGTCCCCGGCGTTCGGCGACCTCTCCGCCTCCGTGGTCGACGTGTCCACCGGCAGGAGTGTGTACGGCGACGACTCCGACGACGCCCTCACCCCCGCCTCCACCACGAAGATCGCCACCGCCGCCGCCGTCCTCACCGCGCTCGGCCCCGACCACCGCCTGACCACCCGCGCCACCTTCGAACCCGACACGAAAGAAGTCATCCTCGTCGGCGGCGGCGACCCCACCCTCACCGCCCGGAAGAAGAATCCCACCGGCTCGGCGAGCCTGCAGGACCTCGCCGGGCGCACCGCCGCAGCCCTCGCCGAACGCGGCGTGCGCGAGGTGACCCTGTCGTACGACACCACCCTCTACGCGGGCGGCGAACGGCACCCGATCGGCGTCAACCCCAATCTCGCCCTCATCACCCCCCTGATGGCCGACGAGGCCCGCAGCGGCGACTCCACCAGCGGCCCCGCGACTCGCATCGACGACCCCGCGGCCGACGCTGCGCGCCAGTTCGGCGCGTTCCTGCAGGAGCACGGCGTCAAGGCCACGCCCCCCGGCCCGTCGAAGTCCACGACCCGCGCCGGCACCCTCGCCACGGTCTCCTCGCCCCCGCTCACCACCCTGGTCGAACGGATGCTCACCAACAGCGACAACGACCTCGCCGAGGCCCTCGCCCGCCAGACCGCGATCGCGACCGGCGAACGGGCCGACTTCGCGGGCGCCTCCGCCGCCGTCCGCGCCCAGCTCCAGAAGCTCGGGGTCCCGCTGAAGGGGGCCGTGTTCAAGGACGGCAGCGGCCTCGACCGCGGCAACCGGCTCACCGTCGGCCTGCTCACCGCGCTGCTCGTCAAGTCCGGCGACCCGGCCCACCCGGAACTGCGCCCGGTCCTCACCGGCCTGCCCGTCGCCGGCTTCACCGGCACCCTCGCCGGCCGCTACGCCGACGGCGCGGCCGGCGTCGTACGGGCCAAGACGGGCACCCTCACCGGCGTCAACGCCCTGGCGGGCACCGTCGTCGACCGGGAGGGCCGGCTGCTCGCCTTCGCCTTCCTGGCGACCGGCACCACCGACCCGACGGCCGCCCAGGCAGCCCTGGACAAGGCGGCCACGGCCCTGGCGGCGTGCGGCTGCCGGTGACCTCCGGCCGCCTGCCGGCTGCCTCGCAGCCCTGCCCCGCGCCGCGCTCCTCACGTACCGTTGCAGCATGACGAGTTTCGGTGGTGCTGCCTCTTCCGGGATGGTCGACTGGGATCTCGCGGTCACGACCGCGACCCGGCTCATGCGGCCGGGCCCCGATGTGAGCCGTGACGAGGCCAGGGCCGTCGTCACCGAACTGCGGGAGCACGCGAAGGCGTCCGAGACGCACGTCCGGGGCTTCACCCGGCTGGGCACCGACGAGATGCACGACACCCCCGTCCTCGTCGTCGACCGTCCCGGCTGGGTCCGGGCCAACGTCGCCGGCTTCCGTGAACTGCTCAAGCCGCTCCTCGACAAGATGCAGGAGCGGCGCGGCACTTCGCCCGGCGGGGTCCTCCTCGGCACCGTCGGCGGCAAGGTCACCGGCGTCGAGGTCGGCATGCTGCTGTCCTTCCTGGCCTCCCGCGTCCTCGGCCAGTACGAGACCTTCGCCCCCGCCGCCCGCGACCTGCCGGCCGGCGGCCCGTCCGGCCCGTCCGGCGCGCCGAACGGCGGAGGCAGGCTGCTGCTCGTCGCCCCCAACATCGTCCACGTGGAACGCGAACTCGACGTGGACCCGCACGACTTCCGGCTGTGGGTGTGCCTGCACGAGGAGACGCACCGCACCCAGTTCTCCGCCGTGCCCTGGCTGCGCGACCACATGCAGGGCGAGATCCAGTCGTTCCTGGGGGAGACCGACGTCGATCCCATGACCGTCCTGGAACGGGTCCGCGAGGCCGTCCAGTCCTTCACCGGCGGCCGGCCCGAGGGCGAGGAGGACGAGGAGGACGGGCGCTCCCTCGTCGAGCTCGTGCAGACCCCCGCCCAGCGGGAGATCCTCGGCCGGCTCACGGCCGTGATGTCCCTGCTGGAGGGGCATGCCGACTTCGTGATGGACGGCGTCGGGCCCGAGATCGTGCCGAGCGTCGCCGAGATCCGCGAGAAGTTCCAGCAGCGCCGCGCGAGGGGCGCCTCCCGCCTGGACCTGGCCCTGCGCAAACTGCTCGGCCTGGACGCCAAGCTCCGCCAGTACCGCGACGGCGAACGCTTCGTCCGCGCGGTGGTCGAGGAGGTCGGCATGGACGGCTTCAACCGGGTGTGGACCTCGCCCAACACCCTCCCCACCAAGGCGGAGATCGCCAAGCCCGCGGAGTGGATCACCCGCGTGCACCGCAAACCCGAGGTGTGAACCGAGCGTGCGCCGCGTGTGCACCCGAACGCCGGGCGTACGCCGCGCGGGTACGGGACGGCACGACGCCCGGCAACGGGGCTGCAAACGGGGCTATATGGGACGACGCGAAGTGAATCCGGCGGACGGGTCCTCAATCACCCGTCCGAGGGACCGTGAGCGAAGAGTAGGCGTGCAATGCTCGGAGAGCGGCCCTTCTCTGTCACCATCTACACACTCTGAGTGACCGATCCCGGGCTCACCCCCCGAAAACTTCATGAAGGGAACCGGACATGGGTCCCCATCCTGCGGTCGCGGCGATACGCCTGGCGGTCCGCCGCGTACTCCACGACATCCTCGACGAATGCACCCGAAACCCCGACGAACGCCCCCGAAACCCCGGCGAACACAGTCGGCCCCCCGCCGGGCCCGGCCGTATCCCCGAGGCCCCGCGCGAGCGTGAACCAGCCCCGCTCGTGCTCGTGGCCTGCTCCGGCGGCGCCGACTCCATGGCGCTCGCCTCCGCCCTCGCCTTCGAGGCTCCCCGCCTCGGCGTGCGCGCGGGCGGTGTCACCGTCGACCACGGCCTCCAGGCCGGATCCGACCTGCGGGCCGCCGAAGTGACCCTGCGCCTGCGCGGCCTGGGCCTCGACCCCGTCGAGGCCGTCGCCGTCACCGTCGGCCGCGACGGCGGCCCCGAGGCCGCCGCCCGCGATGCCCGCTATGCCGCCCTCGACGCCGCCGCCGAACGGCACGGGGCCGCCGCCGTCCTGCTCGGCCACACCCGCGACGACCAGGCCGAGACCGTCCTGCTGGGGCTCGCCCGCGGCTCCGGCATCCGCTCCCTGTCCGGAATGGCCGCGGTCTCGGGGGCCGCCGGCCGCTATCGCAGGCCCTTCCTGCGGCTCGACCGGCAGACGGCCCGCAAAGCGTGCATGGCCCAGTCCCTCTCCGTCTGGGACGATCCGCACAACACCGACCCCGCCTACACCCGGTCCCGGCTGCGCCACGAGGGTCTGCCCGCCCTGGAGAAGGCCCTCGGCAAGGGCGTGGTCGAGGCACTCGCCCGGACGGCCCAGCTCTCCCGCGACGACGCCGACGCCCTCGACGCCTGGGCCGGCCGGGCCGAGGCCGGTGTCCGCGACCCCGACGGCCGTCTGGAGTGCGCGGGGCTGCACGCTCTTCCGCCCGCCGTGCGCCGCCGTGTGCTGCGCCGCGCGGCCATCGACGCGGGAGCCCCGGCCGGTTCGCTGTTCGCCCGGCACATCGAGGAGGTCGACCGGCTGATCACCGGCTGGCGCGGTCAGGGGGCCATCAATCTCCCCGGCCGGGTCGTGGCCCGTCGCCAGGGTGGCAGACTGGTGATTCGGCAAGGCTGAAAAACGTATCCTCGGCAGAGTCGCGGACGGTACGGGACAGCCGGTGGGACGACCGAAAGTGATGCGGGTGGACGCGAAAGACATGGGTGCCGACCTCGAGAAGGTGCTCATCACCAAGGAAGAGATCGACGCCAAGCTGGCTGAGCTGGCCGCGAAGATCGACGCGGAGTACGCGGACAAGGAACTGCTGATCGTCGGTGTTCTCAAGGGCGCGGTGATGGTCATGGCCGACCTCGCGCGGGCGCTGTCCACCCCGGTCACGATGGACTGGATGGCCGTGTCCTCGTACGGGGCGGGCACCCAGTCCTCCGGTGTGGTGCGGATCCTCAAGGACCTCGACACCGACATCAAGGGCAAGCACGTCCTGATCGTCGAGGACATCATCGACTCCGGCCTGACCCTGTCGTGGCTGATCTCCAACCTCGGCTCGCGCGAGCCTGCCTCCCTCAAGGTGTGCACGCTGCTGCGCAAGCCCGAGGCCGCCAAGGTCAACATCGACGTGGAATGGGTCGGTTTCGACATCCCCAACGAATTCGTCGTCGGCTACGGCCTCGACTACGCCGAGAAGTACCGCAACCTCCCGTTCGTGGGTACGCTCGCGCCTCACGTCTACGGCGGCTGAGCAACCGCGGCCGCAGCGCCGTATGTGATCGGGAACCCCGGCGGCGTCCGCGCCGTTGAAGCATGCGTGGACGCGAACGCCGGCTGTCCCTCGCCACCTCGGGGGGCAATGCTGGGGTACCGTCCGAAGAACAGTCTTTATCAAACTCACTATGGCAGGAGGGACGGGGCGGCACCGCTCCGTATGGATGGACGTGAAGCGATACTTCCGTGGGCCGGTCATGTGGATCGTGCTGGCCGTCCTCGCCGTGGTCGTGTTGATGCAGGTCGTCGGCTCTTCCGGCGGCTACAAGACGGTGGACACCGGCGAGGTCGTCCAGGCGATCAACCAGAACAAAGTCGAGTCGGCCAAGCTGACCACCGGCGATGAGCAGATCATCAAGGTCCAGCTCAAGAGCGGCCAAAAGGTCGAGGACAGCTCGAAGATCCAGGCGAGCTACATCGGTGACCAGGGTGTCACCATCGCCAACACGCTGCAGGACAAGTTCCAGAACAAGCAGATCCCGGACGGCTACACGGTCTCGCCGTCGAAGCAGAACCCGTTCGTGAGCATTCTGCTGTCGCTGCTGCCCTTCGTCCTCATCGTCGTGGTCTTCCTGTTCCTGATGAACCAGATGCAGGGCGGCGGCTCCCGCGTCATGCAGTTCGGTAAGTCCAAGGCGAAGCTCATCACCAAGGACACGCCGAAGACGACGTTCTCCGACGTCGCCGGATCGGACGAGGCGGTCGAGGAACTCCACGAGATCAAGGAGTTCCTGCAGGAGCCCGCGAAGTTCCAGGCCGTCGGGGCGAAGATCCCCAAGGGTGTGCTGCTGTACGGTCCGCCCGGTACCGGTAAGACCCTGCTCGCGCGCGCCGTCGCGGGCGAGGCCGGCGTTCCCTTCTACTCGATCTCCGGTTCCGACTTCGTCGAGATGTTCGTCGGTGTCGGTGCCTCCCGGGTCCGTGACCTGTTCGAGCAGGCCAAGGCCAATGCCCCGGCGATCGTCTTCGTCGACGAGATCGACGCGGTCGGCCGCCATCGCGGCGCCGGCCTCGGCGGTGGTCACGACGAGCGCGAGCAGACCCTGAACCAGCTCCTCGTCGAGATGGACGGCTTCGACGTGAAGGGCGGCGTGATCCTCATCGCCGCCACGAACCGGCCCGACATCCTCGACCCGGCTCTGCTGCGTCCCGGCCGCTTCGACCGTCAGATCGCGGTCGACCGCCCGGACATGCAGGGCAGGCTGGAGATCCTCAAGGTCCACCAGAAGGGCAAGCCGGTCGCTCCGGACGTCGACCTGTCGGCCGTCGCCCGCCGCACCCCCGGCATGACGGGTGCCGACCTGGCCAACGTGCTGAACGAGGCCGCGCTCCTGACCGCGCGCAGCGATCAGAAGCTGATCGACAATCACATGCTGGACGAGGCGATCGACCGAGTGGTCGCGGGCCCGCAGAAGCGGAGCCGGATCATGTCGGACAAGGAGAAGAAGATCACCGCGTACCACGAGGGCGGACACGCCCTGGTCGCGGCGGCCTCACCGAACGCCGACCCCGTCCACAAGATCACGATCCTGTCGAGAGGCCGTGCCCTCGGTTACACGATGGTGCTGCCGGACGAGGACAGGTACTCCACCACGCGCAACGAGATGCTGGACCAGCTGGCCTACATGCTGGGCGGCCGCGCGGCCGAGGAGCTCGTCTTCCACGACCCGACCACCGGTGCGGCCAACGACATCGAGAAGGCCACCGGTCTGGCCCGTGCGATGGTCACGCAGTACGGCATGACCGAGCGTCTCGGCGCGATCAAGTTCGGCGGCGACAACTCCGAGCCGTTCCTCGGACGTGAGATGGCTCACCAGCGCGACTACTCGGAAGAGATCGCCGCGCTGGTCGACGAAGAGGTCAAGAAGCTCATCGAGACCGCGCACAACGAGGCGTGGGAGATCCTGGTCGAGAACCGCGACGTGCTCGACAACCTGGTCCTCGCGCTCCTCGAGCGGGAGACGCTGGGCAAGGAGGAGATCGCCGAGGTCTTCGCGTCGATCGTCAAGCGCCCGCCCAGGCCCGCCTGGACCGGGTCCTCCCGTCGTACGCCGTCCACCCGCCCGCCGGTGCTCTCCCCCAAGGAGCTGGCACTGACGAACGGGGTGAACGGCGCGACGCCGGCCATCTCCACCGCGAAGAGCACCGCCGCGGAATCCGTCCCGGCGCCCGAGCCGGCCCCGGAGGACCGCCCCGAGAGCTGACCGGCTCTCCGGGGGACCCACT
This sequence comes from Streptomyces incanus, assembly GCF_042656345.1. Lineage (NCBI taxonomy): Bacteria > Bacillati > Actinomycetota > Actinomycetes > Kitasatosporales > Streptomycetaceae > Streptomyces > Streptomyces incanus. The sequence goes on along the minus strand of NZ_JBHSPC010000095.1, from coordinate 56,613 downwards.
GGTCCCCGAATGGATGCCGCGCCCCCCAGGTTCTAGCCTGGGGGGCGCGGATTTTTGTGTATCCGCAGTTGAGAGTGCGTGTGTCCGACACGCGCGTAGGCACAGGAACGAGGCATCACATGACCGACCCCGTGACGCTGGACGGCGAGGCCACCATCGGCGAGTTCGACGAGAAGCGCGCCGAGAACGCCGTACGCGAACTGCTGATCGCGGTTGGCGAGGACCCGGACAGGGAGGGCCTGCAGGAGACGCCGGCCCGGGTGGCGCGGGCGTACAAGGAGATATTCGCCGGCCTGTGGCAGAAGCCCGAGGACGTGCTCACGACGACGTTCGACATCGGTCACGACGAGATGGTGCTCGTGAAGGACATCGAGGTGTACTCGACCTGCGAGCATCATCTGGTGCCGTTCCGCGGTGTGGCCCATGTCGGGTACATCCCGGCCACCAGCGGAAAGATCACGGGGCTGTCCAAGTTGGCCCGGCTCGTGGACGTCTACGCCCGGCGCCCGCAGGTGCAGGAACGACTCACCACCCAGATCGCGGACTCCCTGATGGAGATTCTGGAGCCGCGCGGGGTGATCGTGGTGATCGAGTGCGAGCACATGTGCATGTCGATGCGGGGTATCCGCAAGCCCGGCGCGAAGACCCTCACGTCGGCCGTGCGCGGGCAGCTGCGGGACGCGGCGACGCGCAACGAGGCGATGAGCCTGATCATGGCCCGCTGAGCGGGCGTCAGGCCGCCGGGGCCGTGCCTCTGCCGTCGTGGTCGTCGTCGTCCTCCGGCAGCTTGCAGACGCGCTCCAGGAAGAGGGCCGCCGCTATGACGCCGATTCCCGCCAGGACCGAGGCCCCCGCGTAGATGGCCTGGTCGCGGCGGGCGGGGATGTCGAGGGACTCCAGGAGGGAGACGCCCGTGCCGCCGTACATCCCGGCGACGAGGGCGGCGACCAGGGCACTGGCCTGTCCGAAGACGACCGCGCGGGCCGCCATCATCGGGTCGACGCCCTTGGCCCCGGGGCGGCGCTCGCGCTGGTCCTTGAGGCGGGCGCGCAGGGAGAGCGCCGTGGCCGTGAGGACCACGGCGATCAGGGCGAGGACGACGGGCGCCGCCAGCGGAACGCTCGGCAGGGTGCCGAGGGAGTTCCAGAGGCGGGCGCCGGCCCAGGACAGGACTCCGGCCACGACGAAGACGCCGGCCAGCTCCCTGATGCGCAGCTCTCTCACGGTGTCCCTTCGGTTCCCCCGGTGCCCCGGTACGCGGTCCTGTCGACCTTAACGGCTACTCGGGCAGCCGGAGTTCCAGGTCGCCGCGGGACGTGACGCCCTCCCGGGCGACCGTGCCCAGCAGGGCGGCGACGGGTCCGCGTCCGGGGAGTTCGGCCTCGGGGTCGATGTCGTGCCAGGGGACCAGCACGAAGGCGCGTTCGTGGGCGCGGGGGTGGGGGAGGGTCAGCCGCGGGTCGTCGGAGCGAAGGTCCGCGTAGGAGACGATGTCCACGTCCAGGGTGCGCGGGCCCCAGCGCTCGTCGCGCACCCGGTGAAAGGCCTCCTCGACCGCGTGGGCCCGCTCCAGCAGGGAGGACGGGGGCAGGGTGGTCTTCAGGACCACGACCGCGTTGAAGTACGAGGGCTGGCTGCCGGGCTCGACGCCCCACGGCTCCGTCTCGTACACGGGCGAAACCGCCTTGACCCGGATGCCGGGGGTGTCCTCCAGGGCGTCGACGGCCCCCTGGAGGGTCTCCAGCCGGTTGCCGAGGTTGGCGCCCAGGGAGACGACGGCCCGCTTCGGGTTGTGCAGGGTGCTGTCGGCGGCGTCCACCCGCTCGACCACGGAGGCGGGGACGGGCTGAACGGTCGGGTCGGTGTGGCCCTGGGTGGACGGCCTGGTCATGCGCGGCTCCGGATGATGGTGATGGTCACGTCGTCGAAGGGCACGGTGATCGGTGCGTCCGGCTTGTGGACGCAGACCTCGACCTCCTGGACCACGTCGTGCTTGAGGCAGACCTGCGCGATGCGCTCGGCGAGCGTCTCGATGAGGTTGACGGGCTCGCCCCGGACGACCGCCACGACCTCCTCCGCCACGATGCCGTAGTGCACGGTCTTCGTCAGATCGTCGTCGGCCGCGGCCGGCCGGATGTCCAGGCCGAGAACCAGGTCCACGATGAAGGTCTGGCCCTCTTCGCGTTCCTTGGGGAACACACCGTGGTGCCCACGGGCCTTCAGGCCGTGCAGCGCGACACGATCCACACGAATCCACTCCTGCAGTCGTCGGTCCGGCCGGTGCCGTGTGCGGACGGCACCCTTGCCTCGGTCGAATTTACCCGCGGGTACCGGCAGGGCGGACCCCGAGGTGGGCGGGTCCGGTCCGTGCCGGGAGATTTCACCGTGCGTTTCCCCAGGAGGGCCTGGGGTTCACGGACAGGTAGCAGCCCCTACCCGCACGGAGGTGATGCCAACCACTTCCCGGGCGAGGAAGGGGAAGGGCGGGGTCCGGCCGGGTCCTGTGATCACCCGGGTCCGGTCGGTCGGCCGGGTCCGGTCGGTCAGATGGCCGGGTCCGGTCCGGTGGCCGGCCCGGCGGTCGGCCTGTTCGCTCAGGAGGGGTGCTCGGTGTCGTCGGGGACCTCGGAATCCTCGCTCTCGTCGTTCTCGGCGAGGACGGGGGAGGCGTGGTGGGACCAGAGCTTCCAGCCCGAGGGAGTCCGCCGGTACACGTTGGTGGCGACGACCAGCTGGCCGAGCAGGGGGCCGAGTTCCTCGCCGGCCTCCGGGGCGGGGCCACCGCTGAGGATGTTCTCGGTGCAGGTCACGACGGCGGTGTCGCCGGTGACGGAGACGTGCACGTCGGTGAGGAAAAATTGGATGTAGTCGGTGTTCGCCATGATCAGGGCGTACGACCGGAGCACCTCGCCGCGTCCCGTGAGCACCGGCCAGCCGGGGTGCACGCAGGAGATCACGCCGGCGTCCGCCGGGTCGTGGTAGGTCTCGTCGACGCCCAGGTCGGCCGGGGTCAGCCAGAGCGACGAGACCTCTTCGAAATCGCCCTGCTCGAGCGCCTCGTAGAAGGCGGCGTTGGTGGCTTCGACCTGCTCGACATCGGTGTGCGGGGCGCTCACCGGGTTCCCTCGGCATCGTGCGCGCCGGGTACGGAGGGCGTGCCGTCCGGGGTACGCGCCAACTCGACGGCGTGGGCGACCCGTACGGCGTCCGCGGTGGCGCGCACCTCGTGCACGCGGACCGCCCAGGCGCCGCCCTGGGCGGCGAGGGCGGAGACGGCGGCGGTGGCCGCGTCGCGTTCCCGGGCGGGCGGGGGCGCGCCGTCGGGGCCGGCCAGGACGTGACCGAGGAACCTCTTGCGGGACGCGGCCACGAGCAGCGGGTGGCCGAGCGCCCGGAGGCGGTCGAGACGGGCGAGGAGGGCGAGGTCGTGGCCGGCTCCCTTGGAGAAACCGAGCCCGGGGTCGACGATCACGTGGTCGGCGGCGATGCCGCCCTCCAGCACGGCATCCACGCGCGCGCGGAGTTCGTCGACGACCTCGGTGACGACGTCGTCGTACGTGCCTTTCACGTTGCCGCCCTCCAGCAGGCCGCGCCAGTGCATGACGACGAAGGGGGCGCCGGCGTCGGCGACCACGGGGATCATGCCGGGGTCGGAGAGACCGCCGCTCACGTCGTTGACGAGCGCGGCGCCCGCCGCGAGGGACTGCTCGGCGACGGAGGCGCGCATGGTGTCGACGGAGATCGTGACGCCCTCGGAGGCGAGGCCCCGGACCACGGGGATGACGCGTTTGAGTTCCTCGGCCTCGTCGACACGCGTGGCACCGGGGCGGGTGGACTCGCCGCCGACGTCGATCAGGTCGGCGCCCTGGGAGACCAGGTCGAGGCCGTGCTTGACGGCGGTCGTCGTGTCGAACCAGCGGCCACCGTCGGAGAAGGAGTCGGGCGTCACGTTCACGACGCCCATGACCGCACAGCGGCCCCAGTGGGGAAGGCCCGGGACGTGAAGGTGTCCGCTCCTGTTGCTCATATGTTCAGCGTAGGCCCAGGGCGGGGCCGGGAAGCACCTGGATCCGGGGACGCGGCCGGAAGCCGGTTCAGGGGATCTCGTGACCCGGGTCCAGGGTCCAGGGTCCGGGAGCCGGGAGCCGGGAGCCGGACTGCGACCCGGTATTTCCGGCGAGCGTGAGATGGCCGGTGGGCGTATCCGGATTTCGCCGATCATCCCGGAAAACAGCGGGGACGGGATGGGGCGGGATGGGGGCGCCTTGGGATGCGACTCGGGCACGACTTCCTTACCCGGGAGTGGGCGTTTCGGGCGGAAGCCCGGATGGATCAGCGGGTGCCGGAGGAGTGGTGCGGGACGGGCCCGGGCCCGGTTCAGGACGGGCTCGTTACCGGTGCGGGAGACGATCCGGTGCGGGGCGGGGGTGTAACGGAACCGCTTCCCGCCCAGAAAATGATCTTGATAATTGCGGCGCGGGTCTATTCACGGTTCGGCGGAGTTCCCTGATGCCCTGTGAAAGCCTCGGTGTGGCTTTGTTTTTACGGGGCGGGGCTCCACCATTCGCCTACGCGCGGTAAGTTTCTGGCCATGCCACGTGGACGTCACCGTCATTCCCCGCCCCTGCACAGGATGTTGCCCCCGTCGGCGATCGCAGGCGTCTCGCTCGTCTGCGCCTTGGGGCCCTGGGTGTTCACCCAACCGATGACGCTTCGCCTCCTGGCCGCTGCCGCGGCGGCCGTGGCGATCCTCGGTGCGGTCGTCATGCGGCACTGGGACGCCCAGGCCGGCAGGCAGGTCGCCGACCTCGCGCGCGCGCGTGCCAGTGACGAGTGGCGTTTCGAGGAACGGGTCGCCGAACTGGAGTCCGACCTCGAGGAATCGCGTGAACTGCGCGTCAAGCTGGAGCAGCGGCTGCGTGCCAAGCGCACGGAGCTGGCCGGGCTGCGCAATGAGCACGCGGCACTGCTCAGGCGGTACGCCGCGGCGGAGACCGGCCGGGCGACGGTCCTGGAGGAGCGCCGGGTGCTCGAGATCGAAGCGGCGGTTCCGGCGCGCGCGTTGACGGCGGGACCGTCGGCCGCCGAGTCCGGTGCCGGGCCCGACGACAAGGCGACGGTGCCGGCGGCCAGGACCGAGGGCGAAACCGCGCCCGAGTCCGAGGCGCCCGAGTCCGAGGCGATCGCGGACGGCGGGGAGGAGACCGGGCGGCCCGCGGCTCCCCAGGTCTTCTCGCCGGAGGGGCCCGCGCTGTTCCTGCGGGCCAACGCGGCGCTGGCACGGCTCGCCGGCAACGGCGAGGGTGACGACCGCCCCGCGCGGGACGTCACTGACGTGACCGACGTGACTGACGTGACCGACGTGACTGACGTGACCGACGTGACCGACACGACCGACGTGACGGACACGACCGACGTGACGGACGTGACCGACGCGGAGGCCGCGGAGACGACGGCCGACGATGCGCCGACCGACGCCGGCACCCCCCGGAGCGGCCACTCGGCGAAGCACGGTGACTCCGCGTCCGTGAGGGACGACACCCGGCCCGGAAACACCGCCGGGTCCCCTCGGAGCGACGGCACCCCCGAGGACGACGGCCCCGAGCCCCCCAGGACGAGGAAGCCGCAGCAACCGCAGGAGGGCGAGGCTGAGGGGCGGTCCGAGGCGGTTGCCGGGCACGGGCACGAGACCACCTCCTCCGGCTCGGACGCCGGCACCACGTCCGAGCCTCCGGCCCAGTCCGCCCAGTCCGCCCAGTCCGCCCAGTCCGCCCTGCCTGCCCCGCCCGGCAGTTTTGTGCGGCGGCCCGCCGGGCACTTCACCGTGCCGACCGCGGTCGCGGTGGTGCCGCCGACGGAGCCTGTGCGGCGCCCGGTGTCCGACGGCACCTTCGACTTCTTCGGTACGCAGAATGAGGCGGAGGCCGCCGGCGTGGCCGAGGAGGAAACGCCGGCCCCGCACAGGGCCGAGTCCGAGCCGGAGTCCGAGCCGGCCGGCGACGCGCGGGGCGTCGGCCAGGTCATCGACCTGACGGCACACGACGAGCCGGAGCCGGCAGACGCAGACGCAGAGGCAGACGAAGAGGCGGAGTCCGAGGCCGGCACGAAGGGACTGCGCAGCGCGGTCTCCTGACGGCACAGAGAGCGCACGGCAGACCGGCCGCACGCGAACGGGGTCCCACACAGGAGACGTGCGGGACCCCGTTCGCGTGTCCAGGCCGGGGCGCCGGGCGGCCGGGTCAGGCCATCCACCGGTCCGGGCGGGCGTCCCGGCGGCCGGTCCGGGACCGTTCCGCCTGGGCCCGCAGCAGCTCCGCCGCCTCGTCGGCGTCCCGGAGCCGGGCCACCACGGACTTGTTGGCCCCCGTGTCCACATGGACGTCCGCGACGCCCCGGGCGCGCTGCCAGGGCCCCTGGACCAGCCGTACGCTCTGCACCTTGGCGTGCGGCACCAGCGCGACGGTCCGGGACAGCCGGCCGTGCCGCGCGGCGAACACGGTGCCGGTGACGGCGAGTCCGTAGCCGCGCCACCACACCGGCACGCACCACCGCGCGCGCCGCGGCGGCCGGGACAGCTCCGCGTGCGACGGCACGCCGACGCCGGGCAGCACCCGCGCGACGACGGATTCGGCGATCTCGCGCGGAGCGACCGGCAGCAGCAGGGAGTTGGACGAGCCCGCCACGTCGAGCTCCACCCGCACCCAGCCCCGGCGCCGCCACAGCAGCGGCTCCACGATCCGCACGGTCTGTACCCGCCCCGGCGGTACCGTCTCGTGCGCCCGGTCGAGGAGACCGTGGTCGATCCGCAGCCCGTCGGGCGACTCGCCCAGGGTCCAGTCGTACTCGGTGACGAACCGGCCGACGCTGCTCGCGCCCGCCGCGCCGATCATCGGAACGGCGGCGGCGAGGAGCGTCCACAGGCTGTGGGTGGTCATCCACAGCAGCGGCAGCGCGACGACGGCGAGGATCAGCCAGACCCAGTTCGCGCCGGTCAGCACGAGGGAGAGGGCGAGGACGCCGGGCGGCACGCGCAACAACTGCCGGGACGGAGCCTCACCCACCTCGTGCGCCGTCTCGGGTGCGAAACCGGCCGCCCGCGCGAGCAGTTCGGCACGCAGCGCGCGGGCGTCGTCGGCCCCGAGGAAGGCCAGCTCGTCCTTCTTGTCGGTCCCGATGACGTCGAGTTTGAGCTTGGACACGCCCGCGACCCGCGCGAGCAGCGGCTGGGTGACGTCGATGGCCTGGATCCGCTCCAGCCGGATGTGCGCGGTACGCCGGAACAACAGCCCGGTGCGGATGCGCAGTTCGCTGTCGGTCACCGCGAAGTGGGTGAACCACCACGTCAGGAAGCCGTAGAGGGCGGCGGCCGGAATGAGGACGCCGAGGCCGATCAGCAGCGTGGTCGTCGTCAGCCGGGTCAGCTGGCGCTGCGCCTGGTCCGGGTCGTGCAGCGCCCACCCGATGATGACCGCGACGGGCGCCCACGCCCGCCTGAGCGGCGTGACGGGATGCAGCCGGCGCTCGCTCACGGGCCGCCGCTCGCGTACGGCCTCGGGAGCCTGTGGGGCGGTCACAGCCCCGCCGATCGGGCCTCGCCCAGCTCCGTGAGCCGGTCACGCAGTCGTTCCGCCTCGGCCGGTACGAGACCGGGGATGGTGGCGTCGGTCGCCGCGGCCGCCGTGTGCAACTGCACGCTGGCCAGACCGAAGTGCCGTTCGACGGGCCCGGACGTCACCTCGACCAGCTGCATCCGCCCGTACGGCACGATCGTCTCCCGACGCCACAGGACGCCCCGGCTGATCAGCAGGTCGTCGGAGCGCTCGGCGTACCGCCAGGAGCGCCAGTTGCGTTCCAGCATCACCCATCCCCAGGCCAGCAGGGCCAGCGGCGGCAGGGCGAAGGCGGCCCAACGGGGCCCGGCCAGCAGGCCCGGGACCAGCCCGGCGGCCAGCGTGAGCAGCCCCAGCCACACCACCAGCATCAGCCGGCGCACCTTCAGCAGCCCCGGCGGCAGCGCGATCCACTTCGGCTCGGCACCGGGGGCCGACGGCGCGCCGGAAGGGACCACCGGCTCCACCACTTCCGTCGTCGCGGCCGGTCCCGCCGTCGTCCCGGTGGTCGCCGTCGCCTCAGCGGGCCGTTCCGGTCCCGCTGTACCCGTGTCGTGCGGGTTCCCCGTCTCCATGGCCCCAGCGTACGTAGGGGAGACTGTATTCATGACTCCTACGACGGAGACCATGGTCGGCATCGGCGGCGCCGCGGAGAGCACCGACATGGTGCTCAACATCGGGCCCCAGCATCCGTCCACGCACGGTGTGCTGCGGCTGAAGCTCGTCCTGGACGGCGAGCTCATCACCAGCGCGGAGCCCGTGATCGGCTACATGCACCGGGGCGCGGAGAAGCTGTTCGAGGCGCGGGACTACCGGCAGATCATCATGCTGGCCAACCGCCACGACTGGCTGTCGGCGTTCTCCAACGAACTGGGCGTGGTCCTCGCCGTGGAGCGGATGCTCGGCATGGAGGTCCCCGAGCGCGCGGTGTGGCTGCGCACGCTGCTCGCGGAACTGAACCGGGTGCTCAACCACCTGATGTTCCTCGGTTCCTATCCGCTGGAACTCGGTGGCATCACACCGGTGTTCTACGCCTTCACGGAGCGCGAGGAGCTCCAGCACGTCATGGAGGAGGTCTCCGGCGGGCGCATGCACTACATGTTCAACCGCGTGGGCGGTCTCAAGGAGGACCTTCCGGCGGGATGGACCACACGCGCGCGTACCGCCGTCGCCGACGTGCGTTCCCGCATGGACCGCTTCGACGACCTGGTGCTCGGCAACGAGATCTTCCGCGGCCGCACGCGCGGTGTCGGCGTCCTCTCCCCGGCGGCCGTGCACGCGTACGGGGTGAGCGGGCCGATCGCCCGTGCCTCCGGCGTCGATCTCGACCTGCGCCGCGACGAGCCGTATCTCGCGTACGGCGAGCTGGCGGACGTTCTGAAGGTGGTGACCCGCGAGGAGGGCGACTGCCTCGCCCGCTTCGAATGCCTCCTGGAGCAGACGTACCACGCCCTCGACCTCGCCGAGGCCTGCCTCGACCGGCTTGCCGACCTGCCCCCGGGCCCCGTCAACCAGCGGCTCCCGAAGGTGCTCAAGGCGCCCGAGGGGCACACCTACGCGTGGACCGAGAACCCGCTCGGCATCAACGGGTACTACCTAGTCAGCAAGGGCGAGAAGACGCCGTACCGGCTGAAGCTGCGCTCGGCGTCGTACAACAACATCCAGGCGCTCACCGAACTGCTGCCGGGGACGCTGGTCTCGGACATGGTGGCGATCCTGGGGTCGATGTTCTTCGTGGTGGGGGACATCGACAAGTAGGGCAGGAGGGCAGGAGGGCGTGTGTCTCCGCCGGGAAGTTCCGGGCTCTGGCCCGCCTTCGATGGTGACGCATCGTGGCCGTGGTTGCTGACGGTGGAGCACGCAGGCCGGAGGGATGCTCGCGGCTGCCGGGCGGAACTCCCTTCTCCGGACGCAGCCGCCGCCCTCTCCATGAGCTGCGGGATCCGGGCCCCACCGGACGTGACGCACGGTTACCGCCGAAGGTGGGCCAGAGCCAAGTTCCGGCCCCGCCGAAGCGGTGAGAAGTGGCTCCGCCGGGTGTGCGAGCGGCGGGCCGGTGGGTGGTCCGCGCACCAGCGCGACCGGCGAGAAGAGGCCGTCGGGGGCCCGGGTACCCGGTCGTCCGACCGGTCGCGGGGTGGGGCCGCTTCTGCCCCTCCCCCCGGGGCCGGCGAACCCCGTTCAAGACAGGAGTGGACGCGGGGAGCCGTCTCAGACGGCGTCCGCGAGCACGTCCGGGATCCCGACCGGCTGCAGCAGCCATCCGAAGTCGCCGAGCCCGCCCGGCGCGACGAGCTCGGCGGCCTCCGAGGCGGCGGCCAGGGCCCGTACGTAACCCGTGGGGTCGGCGGACGCGAGGGCGAGCGGGGGGCGCGAGCCGGTGAGGCCCAGGGCCCGCAGGGCGGCCCGCTGGGGGAGCAGACGGGCGCCGGGGAGCGCGCAGGCCGCCGCGCAGGCGTCCAGGGCGACGTGCGCGGTGATGTCGCACGACCCGTCCGGTACGGGCGTCGTCCCGCGCCCCTTCCGGAAGCCCGTGAGCGTCCCGAACGGCGGGCGCGCGGTCGCCGTGTGCGCGTAGTCCACCGCGACCGCGAGTCCTCGCGTGAGCGTCCCGACCGCTGACGCCCAGGCCAGATCCCGGGGCAGCCCGATCTCCGCCCGCAGTCCCACCGCGCTCATGGCCTTCGGGGCGGCCTCCCCCTCCGTCGCGGCCTCGCCGTCGTCCGTCACGGGTTGCTCACCTGTGAGGGGCCACCACCGTGCCAGCCACTCCGCCTCCGGGCCCGTGACCGGCGGCCCGAGCCGTTCCGTTCCGTCGTCGCCCACCAGGACCAGCCGAGGGACGCCCTCCGGGCCGACCTCGGCGACCTCCAGGGGCACGTTGTCCAGCCACTCGTTGGCGAACAGCAGCCCCGTGGTCCGCTCCGGGGGCTCGGCCCGCCACTCGATCCGTCGGTCGAGACCGCCGGGACGGCCGGCGAGTTCGACGGCGTACGCACGCGTGCGTGCCGCCACGTCGGCGGGCAGCGCGGCGAGCACACCGGCGGCCAGTTCGCCCCGGCCCGCCGCCATGTCCACGAAGTCGAGCACCGTGGGCCGGCCCAGCGTCTCGTCGACCCGGCACAGCAGACGCGCCACGGCCCCCGCGAACAGCGGTGAGGCGTGCACCGACGTACGGAAGTGCCCGGCGGGGCCCTCCGGCCCGCGGTAGAACCCGGCCGGCCCGTACAGGGCCGCCCGGGTCGCCGCCCGCCACCCGCGCGGGCCGCCTTCCGCCCCTGCCGTCACCGGTTCCCCCCGCTCGTCGTCGCCCATGTCACCGATGCCGCCGGCCCGCTGCCGCCGTCGTCACCGGCCCAGGTTACGTGCGGGGACACGCCGGGCCTCCACCTTGCGGAGTACGCGTGCGGACCGGGGATCGGCCCTCCGGTTGACCCCCGCACGCATTTCGCTTCCCTACGCTGGGTTACGTGCAGCACCTCTATGATTTTCTCCGCAGGCACCCGGCATGGGTCGACGGCTTCTGGGCCGTGGCCCTGTTCGGGATTTCGATGTCCAGCGGAGCGACCGTCGAGGAGGCCGAGGGGACCGGATCGGTAGCCGTGACCGTCCCGGTCATGCTGCTGCTGTCGCTGGTCGTCGCGCTGCGCCGCCGGATGCCGGAGCGGATGCTGGTCCTGGCCGTCGTGGTGGGCCTCCTCCAGGTGGTCCTGGATGTGGCGACGATGCCCGCCGACTTCGCCCTGCTGGTGATCGTCTACACGGTCGCGGCGGTCGGCGCCCGCTGGGCCTCCCGTCTCGCGCTGGGCACCGGCCTGTGCGCGGCGCCGGTGGCGCAGGCGCGCTGGCCGCTCGACAACGTGAGCGTGGCGGTCAACATCGCCCTGGTGGTGTTCCTGACCGTGCCCTTCGTCCTCGCCTGGGTGCTCGGCGACTCCATCCGCACCCGGCGTGCCTACTTCGCGCAGCTCGAGGAGCGTGCCGCGCGGCTCGAGAAGGAGCGCGAGGCACAGTCGAAGGTCGCGGTCGCCGCTGAGCGCGCCCGCATCGCGCGTGAGCTGCACGACGTCGTCGCGCACAACGTGTCGGTGATGGTGGTGCAGGCCGACGGCGCCGCCTACGTCCTCGACACGGCGCCCGACCAGGCCAAGAAGGCACTGGAGACGATCTCCTCCACCGGCCGCCAGGCGCTCGCCGAGATGCGCCGTCTGCTCGGCGTGCTGCGCACCGGCGAGCACCAGGAGGCCGGGGAGTACGTGCCGCAGCCCGACGTGCGGCAGATCGAGGACCTCGTCGAGCAGTGCCGGGAATCCGGGCTGCCGGTGGACTTCAAGGTCGAGGGCACCCCGCGTCCACTGCCCAGCGGCCTCGAGCTCACCGCGTACCGCATCGTGCAGGAGGCGCTCACCAACACCCGCAAGCACGGCGGGCCCAACACGGGCGCCAGCGTGCGCCTGGTGTACTTCGACGACGGTCTCGGCCTGCTCGTCGAGGACGACGGCAAGGGCGCCCCGCACGAGCTGTACGAGGAGGGCGGGTTCGACGGCCAGGGGCACGGACTGATCGGCATGCGCGAGCGGGTCGGTATGGTCGGCGGCACCCTGGACGCGGGCCCGAGGCCGGGCGGAGGGTTCCGCATCAGCGTCCTGTTGCCCCTCAAACCCGCTCATTGACGCCTGAACGCTTGTGCACGCCCTTTATTGACACCTGTAACACCTTCTGGAGATGGAAGAGGCCCCGATGGCGATCCGCGTGATGCTCGTCGACGACCAGGTGCTGCTGCGCACCGGGTTCCGGATGGTGCTCGCCGCCCAGCCGGACATGGAGGTCGTGGCGGAGGCGGGCGACGGCGTGGAGGCCCTCCAGGTGCTGCGGTCCACCGCGGTCGACGTGGTGCTCATGGACGTCCGGATGCCGAAGCTGGACGGGGTGGAGACGACCCGCCGGATCTGCGCGGACACCGACCCGCCGAAGGTGCTGATCCTGACCACCTTCGACCTCGACGAGTACGCCTTCTCCGGGCTGAAGGCCGGCGCCTCCGGCTTCATGCTCAAGGACGTGCCGCCCGGCGAACTGCTCACCGCGATCCGCGCGGTGCACAGCGGCGACGCCGTGGTCGCCCCGTCCACCACCCGCCGGCTCCTGGACCGCTTCGCACCCATGCTGCCGAGCACCACCAGGCAGCCCCAGCACAAGGAGCTGGAGCGGCTCACCGAGCGGGAACGGGAGGTCATGATGCTGGTCGCACAGGGCCTGTCCAACGGTGAGATCGCGGCCCGCCTGGTGCTGTCGGAGGCGACCGTGAAGACCCACGTGGGACGCATCCTGACCAAGCTGGGACTGCGGGACCGGGTGCAGGTGGTGGTCCTCGCCTACGAGACGGGACTGGTACGGGCCGGCGGACAGGGCTGACCTTGCGCACAGGGCTGACCGGGCGTCCCCGCGTCGGTAAGGTCTGCGCATGCTGCTGTGGATCAACGGTCCCTTCGGGGGCGGCAAGACGCAGACCGCACACGAGATACGGCGCCGGTTGCCCGGCAGCGTCATCTGCGACCCCGAGCACCTCGGCTTCGGCCTGCACCGGATGCTCCCGCCGGAACTCCGGGGAGCCCGCGGCCGGAGGCCGCTGATAGACGACTTCCAGGACCTGGCCTCCTGGCGGCAGGGTGTCGTCGAGGTCCTCGACCTCGCGCTGACCCGGCACGACGGCGTCGTGATCGCGCCCATGACGGTCACGGACCCGGACTGCTTCGCCGAGACCGTCGGCCGGCTGGGAGAACTCGGCCACGACGTACGCCACTTCACCCTTCTCGCCGAACGCGGGACGGTGCTGCGGCGATTGCGCGAACGCGGCTTCGGGCGCCTCCTGAAGTACGCCGGCGGGAAGAACGCGGGCCTGCGCGGGGAGAGCTGGGCCGTGCGGCGGCTCGACCACTGCCTGGAGCGGCTGGGCGAGCCGGAGTTCGCCGAGCACCTGTGGACCGACCACACGACCGTCCCGAAGACGGCGGACCGCATCGCCGTCCTGGCCGGACTGACCCTGCGCCCCAACAACGAGGGCCCGCTGCGGACCCGGCTGCGGCAGGCGGGCGTCGGCATCCGCCACATCCGCTTCGACTGACCCGCGTCGTCACCTCCGCTTCGACCGGTCCGCACATCCGGTCCGCACACCCGGTTCCTACGGCCGGTCCGCACACCCGGTTCCTACGGCCGGTCCGCACCGGACGGCCCGGGTCCGGGGCTGCGGTCAGCGCAGAATGCCCTCCAGGAAGTCGCTGCCGAGTCGGGCCACGACCGTCACGTCCAGCTGGTGCAGTACGTACCGGCCGCGGCGGCGCGTGGTGAGCAGGCCCGCCTTCTTCAGCACGCCCAGGTGCCGGGATATCTCCGGGGCCGTCATGCCGTGCACCTGGGCCAGCTCACCCGTGGTGTACGCGCTGCGCGCGAGGTGACGGCACAACCGCATACGGACGGGGTGGGACAATGCAGTCATCCGCAGGGCCAGCTGATCGACCGTCGGCGGCGCCGCGAGCTCGGGGGAGCCGATCGGATAGTGCAGCACCGGCTGCCAGCCGTACCGGTGCAGGACCATCAGGTGCGGCCGGCCCAGACTCGTCGGGATCAGCAGCAGGCCGTCGGCGGCCGTGGCCGTACGGGTGTCACCGAGTTTGTCGACCGTGATCACGCCGGCGTCCAGGTCGACGGTGACCGCGGGGGACACCGCGGCCAGTGCCTCGGCCAGTCCTTTGTGCCGCAGCAGGTCCGTCTTGAGCCGGGTGTCGGCGGCGAGCTGATGGCGCAGCCGGGACCAGGTCCCGGCGAAGAACGCCTCGTCGCAGTCCTGGAAGAACTCCCGCAGCCAGGCCCGGATCCGGGGCGGGTCGGCCAGCAGCCCTTCCGCGAACCGCACCTGCCGGGGCCCCCGCGCGGCGGCCAGCTCCAGCGCCCGGTGGCGCATCCTCGCGTCGGTGAGCGGGCCGGGGCCCGGCTTGTCGTAGGGGAACGCGCAGGTGAACTCCAAGGCGGCGGCCACGAACTGCTCGTCCGACAGTTTGTCCAGCAGCTCCAGCTCCTCGGCGAGATCCGTGCCGGGGAGCGCACCGCCGGGGACGCCCGCGCATGCCAAAAACAGGTCCGAGAACGTCATACGCCACAGGAAGTCGGCCTCGCACATCCGGTCCGCCAGATGCGGGTCCAGGCGCGCGGTCACGCCCGTCACCCAGCTCTGGAGCCCGGGGTGATGGGCCGGCTCGGACAGTGCGTGCAGCGCCATGCCGAGCTCGGCCAGCGGGGACGGCACGACGGCGATCCGCTTCCAGGCCTCCGACTCCGCTCGAGCAGGGGACACCCCCGTCGCCCACAGTCCCGAGACGTCGATGCGCACACTCATGCCCTCATGGTGCACTGCGCCGCTGACAGCGCCGCCCCGATTGACGGCCGCCGTCAATCGGGGCGGCGAGCGGGAGCCCCTGCCCCTGCGACGTCCCTCAGCCCCTGCGACGCCCTCAGTCCCTGCGCCGGCCTCTACGCCTCTACGCCTCTACGCCTCTACGCCTCTACGCCTTCGCTCCCGGGAGCCGCCGTACGAAGTCCGCGGCCGCGGCCCGTACGTCGTCGGCCGTCCACTCCAGGCCCGCCGCCCGCACGTACACCTCGGTGAGGGCCAGACCCGGTCCCTTCGGATCCCAGTGGTTGGCGAACAGCGCGGCCCCCGTCTCCTCGGCCGCCCGGACGGCCGCCTCGGCCAGGACGTCGGCCTCGTACGGCAGCCACACCTGGAAGTCGTGGGTGTGCGGCACCTCGGGGTGGACGCGCGCCCACGGCACCCCGGCCTCCGCCAGCCCCTCGCGCAGGGCGGTGGCCACCACGCGCGCGTGGGTGACGTACTCGGGCAGCCGGGGCAGCTCACGCTCCAGACCGATCAGCGCCGACAGGGCGGTCGGGAACTGCTGGAAGACATTGCCTCCGTACCGGTGCCGCCAGGCCTTGGCCTCCTCCACCAGCGTCGCCGGGCCGGCGAGCGCCGCGCCGCCGAAGCCGTCGAGGGACTTGTAGAACGACACGTAGACGCTGTCCGCCAGGGCGGCGATCTCCTCCAGCGGACGGCCGAAGTGCACCGTGCACTCCCACAGCCGGGCCCCGTCGAAGTGGACCACGGCCTCGCGTTCCCGCGCGGCGTCCACCACCCCGGTCAGCTCCTCCCAGGTGGGCAGCACGAAACCGGCGTCCCGGAGGGGGAGTTCCAGCATCAGCGCGCCGAAGGGCTCATCGAAGTCCCGCACCTCGGCGGCGGTCGGTATCCGGGGCTCGCCGGTCACCCGCACCGGACGCAGGCCGCTGACCCGGCTGAACGCGTTCCGCTCATGGACCTCGGGGTGGCTGAGCCCGTGCAGCGCGACCACCGGGCTGCCGGTACGGCCCGCCCAGCAGCGCAGGGCCACCTGCTGGGCCATCGTCCCGGTCGGGAAGAACGCGGCGGCCTCGGTGCCCAGGAGTCCGGCGACCCGTTCCTCCAGCGCCTCGACGACGCCGTTGCCGTAGATGTCGGCCGTCTCGTCCAGGTCGTACACGCTCGCCGCCGCGTCCAGCAGGGCCAGCCGCTCCCGGAGAGGCCCGAGAAAGCCGAGGCGCGCGAGCGCGCGCGGGGCGCTGCGCCAGGCGGCGATCCGCCGCGCGCGGAGTTTTCGCCCCCGTTCCTGATCCGCCCCCTGATCCGCCCCCTGATCCGGCTCCCGGTCCGGGCCCGGTTCCGCCCCGGTCTGCCGCCCGTCCTGTGTCGCAGTGCCGTTCTCCGCCGTATCACCCATGCCCGGGATCATCCCGCGTACGGAGGCGCGCGGGCACCCGGATTTTCCCTGCGGCACCCACACCCTGTGGACCACTGTGCGCCGGGGAGCCGGCCGCGTTTCGCGTTAACATGACGAAAAATCGTCCGGTACCCCGAGCGGACTGGAACGGGAAGGCCGTCGTCGCGTGAACACAAGCCCACAGCCAGATCCCAGGGACCGCCCCGCGCGGCTCAGCGTCGGTGTGGTCGGCGCCGGGCGCGTCGGACCGGCCCTGGCCGCGTCCCTGCAGCTCGCCGGACACCGTCCGGTGGCCGTGTCCGCCGTCTCGGCCGCCTCCCTCAGGCGCGCCGAGCAGCTGCTCCCCGACGTGCCGGTGGTCGCGCCCGCCGAGGTGCTGGAACGGGCCGAACTGGTGCTGCTGACCGTCCCGGACGACGCGCTGCCCGAGCTGGTGGCCGGGCTCGCCGAGACGGGTGCGGTACGGCCGGGACAGCTCCTCGTGCACACCTCCGGGCGGTACGGCGCGAAGGTGCTGGACCCCGCCCTGCGGGCCGGCGCGCTGCCGCTGGCCCTGCACCCGGCGATGACGTTCACCGGCACCCCCGTGGACGTGCAGCGGCTCGCCGGATGCTCCTTCGGCGTCACCGCGCCCGAGGAGCTGCGGCTGGCCGCCGAGGCACTCGTGATCGAGATGGGCGGCGAACCGGAGTGGATCGCCGAGGAGAGCCGCCCGCTCTACCACGCGGCCCTCGCCCTGGGCGCCAACCATCTGGTCACCCTGGTCGCCCAGTCCCTGGAGCTGCTGCGCACCGCCGGGGTCGAGGCCCCCGACCGGATGCTCGGCCCCCTGCTCGGCGCCGCCCTGGACAACGCCCTGCGCTCCGGCGACGCGGCCCTCACCGGCCCCGTCGCGCGCGGTGACGCCGGCACCGTCTCCGCACATGTCACCGAGCTGCGCCGGCACGCCCCGCAGACCGTCGCCGGCTATCTGGCGATGGCCCGCGCGACCGCCGACCGCGCCCTCGCCCACGGCCTGCTGAAGCCGGAGCTCGCCGAGGACCTCCTCGGGGTACTCGCCGACGGGACGACGAGTCCCGGCGGTCAAGGAAACCGAGGCGACCGAGGCAATCCGGGTGACCAAGGCAATCAAGGCGGCGAAGGCGAAGGGGACCCCCGATGACCACCACCCTGCTGCGCACCGCGGCCGATCTGCACGCACGCGCGCGTACGGGCCGCCGAGCCGTCGTGATGACCATGGGCGCCCTGCACGAGGGCCACGCCGCCCTGATCCGCGTCGCGCGCGAACTCGCGGGTGCCGAGGGCGAGGTCGTGGTCACCGTCTTCGTCAACCCGCTGCAGTTCGGCGAGGGCGAGGACCTCGACCGGTATCCGCGCACCCTGGACGCCGACCTCGAGGTCGCCGGGCAGGCGGGCGCCGACGTGGTCTTCGCCCCGTCGGTCGACGAGGTCTACCCGGGCGGCGAGCCCCAGGTCCGCATCAGTGCCGGCTCCATGGGCGAACGCCTGGAGGGCGCCGCCCGCCCCGGTCACTTCGACGGCATGCTCACCGTCGTCGCCAAACTGCTGCACCTCACCCGCCCCGACATCGCCCTGTACGGCCAGAAGGACGCGCAGCAGCTCGCCCTGATCCGCCGCATGGTCCGCGACCTGAACTTCGGTGTCGACATCGTCGGCGTCCCCACCGTCCGCGAGCCCGACGGACTGGCCCTGTCCAGCCGCAACCGCTATCTCTCCGCCGCGGAGCGGCGCACCGCCCTCGCCCTGTCCGGCGCCCTGTTCGCCGGCCGGGACCGGCACGCGGCGCAGGAGGCGCTGCGCGCGCGGGCCCGCGAAGTGCCCGCCACGCACGCACGCGTCGAGGCGCTGAACGCGCTCGGGGAGTCCCGCGCGGCGGCCGACGCGCACGCCGTCGCCACGGCGGGCGGGCTCGAGGCCGTCCGCGTCGCCGCCCGCCAGGTCCTCGACGGGGCCGCCCGCTTCACCCCGCCGCTCACGCTGGACTACCTGGCCCTGGTCGACCCCTCGGACTTCACCGAGGTCGGCGACGACTTCACCGGCGAGGCCGTGCTCGCCGTGGCCGCCCGGGTCGGCACGACCCGCCTGATCGACAACGTCCCCCTGACCTTCGGCACCCTCGGAGCCGCCTCGTGACCAGCACCGGCATACGACTGCACGCTCCCGCGCCCGGGTGGTCCATCGAGGCGGACGTCGTGGTCGTCGGCTCCGGCGTGGCCGGGCTGACCACCGCGCTGCGCTGCGAGGCCGCCGGACTGGCCACCGTCGTCGTCACCAAGGCCCGGCTCGACGACGGCTCCACCCGCTGGGCCCAGGGCGGCATCGCCGCGGCCCTCGGCGACGGCGACACCCCCGAGCAGCACCGGGACGACACCCTGGTCGCCGGCGCGGGCCTGTGCGACGAGGAGGCGGTTCGCATCCTCGTCACCGAGGGCCCCGACGCCGTACGCCGTCTCATCGACACCGGCGCCCACTTCGACGAGTCCGAAGAGGGCAGCCTGGAACTCACCCGAGAGGGCGGCCACCACCGCCGGCGCATCGCGCACGCGGGTGGGGACGCCACCGGCGCGGAGATCTCCCGCGCGCTCGTGGAGGCCGTACGCGCGGTCAGGAGGAGTGAGCGCGAGACGCTCTCGGGCAAGGGAGGCGGTGGGCGACGGGCGGGGCTGCGCACGATCGAGAACGCGCTCGTCCTGGACCTGCTGACGGACGCCGAGGGCCGCAGCGCGGGCGTGACCCTGCACGTCATGGGGGAGGGCCAGCACGACGGCGTGGGGGCCGTGCACGCCCCCGCGGTGGTGCTCGCGACCGGTGGCATGGGCCAGGTCTTCAGCGCGACCACGAACCCCTCCGTCTCGACCGGCGACGGGGTGGCACTGGCCCTCCGCGCGGGCGCCGAGGTCAGCGACCTCGAGTTCGTGCAGTTCCATCCGACCGTCCTGTTCCTCGGCCCGGACGCGGAGGGCCAGCAGCCCCTGGTCTCCGAGGCGGTCCGCGGCGAGGGTGCCCACTTGGTCGACGCCGACGGCGTGCGCTTCATGGTGGGACAGCACGAGCTCGCCGAGCTCGCCCCGCGGGACATCGTCGCCAAGGGCATCATGCGCCGGATGCGGGAGCTGGACGCCGAGCACATGTACCTCGACGCCCGGCACTTCGGCGCCGACATGTGGGAGCACCGCTTCCCGACGATCCTCGCCGCCTGCCGCGCCCACGGCATCGACCCGGTCACCGAGCCCGTCCCGGTCGCCCCCGCCGCCCACTACGCCTCCGGCGGCGTCCGCACCGACTTCCACGGCCGCACCACCGTCCCCGGCCTCTACGCCTGCGGGGAGGTCGCCTGCACCGGCGTGCACGGAGCCAACCGGCTCGCCTCCAACTCGCTCCTGGAGGGACTGGTCTACGCCGAGCGCATCGCCGCCGACATCGCCGGGAGCCGGGCCGGGAACGCCCTCCACGCGCGTACGCCGCAGCCCCTCCCTCCCGCCGAGCGCCCCGGACACCCCCTCCTCCCCGCGGAGGCCCGTTTCACCATCCAGCGGATCATGACCAGGGGAGCCGGGGTCCTGCGCTCCGCGGCCTCCCTCGAGCAGGCCGCCGACGCGCTCCAGCGGCTGCACGCCGACGCCCGCGACGCCCTCGACGAGCAGGGCAAGACCGCCGAGCCCGGCGTCGACACCTGGGAGGCGACCAACCTCCTGTGCGTCGCCCGCGTCCTGGTCGCCGCCGCGCTCCGGCGCGAGGAGACCCGGGGCTGCCACTGGCGCGAGGACCGGCCCGAGCGCGACGACACCGCCTGGCGCCGCCACATCGTCGTACGGCTGAATCCGGACCGCACGCTGGCGACGCACACCACCGACACCACAGACTTCCCCCCGACCATCCCCGACGCCCCGAACCTCCCGCCCCAGGCCTCCCAGGAGCAGTGACAGCAGTGACCACCCCAGACCTTCCCCTCACCCCGTCCGGTGGCTGCGGCGACGGCTGCGCCTGCGGCGCGGACAGCGACGAGAGCTATGACGAGACCTACCTGGAGTGCGGCCTCGACCCCGCGCTCGCCCAGCTCCTGGCCGACGCCGGTCTGGACCCGGTGGAGGTCGAGGACATCGCCAACGTCGCCATCCAGGAGGACCTCGCCCACGGCGTGGACGTGACGACGGTCGCGACCATCCCCGAGGACGCCGTCGCCACCGCCGACTTCACCGCGCGGGAAGCGGGCGTCGCAGCGGGCCTCAGGATCACCGAGGCGGTCGTCTCGGTGGTCTGCACGGCGGAGTTCGAGGTCGAACGGCACGTGGAGGACGGCGACCGGGTGGAAGCCGGCGACAAGCTCCTCTCCGTCACCACCCGCACCCGCGACCTCCTCACGGCGGAACGCAGCGCCCTGAACCTCCTGTGCCGCCTCTCGGGCATCGCGACGGCCACGCGCGCGTGGGCCGACGTTCTGGACGGCACGAAGGCCAAGGTCCGCGACACCCGCAAGACCACCCCGGGCCTGCGCTCCCTGGAGAAGTTCGCCGTGCGCTGCGGCGGCGGCGTCAACCACCGCATGTCGCTCTCCGACGCCGCCCTGGTCAAGGACAACCACGTCGTCGCCGCGGGTGGCGTCGCCCAGGCCTTCCAGGCCGTCCGGGAACGCTTCCCCGACGTACCGATCGAGGTCGAGGTCGACACCCTGCACCAGCTCCGCGAGGTCGTGGACGCGGGCGCCGACCTGATCCTGCTGGACAACTTCACCCCCGGCGAGTGCGAGGAGGCGGTGGCTCTCGTCGCCGGCCGCGCCACCCTGGAGGCATCCGGCCGGCTCACCCTCGACAACGCCGCGGCGTACGCCGACACGGGGGTCGACTACCTCGCCGTGGGCGCCCTCACCCACTCCTCGCCGATCCTGGACATCGGCCTGGACCTGCGAGCGGCGGAATAGGGGCCGGCCATGCTGCTGACGATCGACGTGGGCAACACACACACCACCCTGGGCCTGTTCGACGGCGAGGACATCGTCGAACACTGGCGGATCTCCACGGACGCGCGCCGCACCGCCGACGAGCTCGCCGTTCTCCTCCAGGGCCTCATGGGCATGCACCCCCTGCTCGGCGACGAACTGGGCGACGGCATCGACGGCATCGCCATCTGCGCGACCGTTCCCTCCGTCCTGCACGAACTCCGTGAGGTGACCCGCCGCTACTACGGCGACGTCCCCGCGGTCCTGGTCGAGCCGGGCGTCAAGACCGGCGTGCCGATCCTCACCGACAACCCCAAGGAGGTCGGCGCGGACCGCATCATCAACGCGGTCGCCGCCGTCGACCTCTACGGCGGGCCGGCCATCGTCGTCGACTTCGGCACCGCCACCACCTTCGACGCGGTCAGCGCGCGCGGGGAGTACATCGGCGGCGTCATCGCCCCCGGCATCGAGATCTCCGTCGAGGCGCTCGGCGTCCGCGGCGCGCAGCTCCGCAAGATCGAGGTGGCCCGGCCCCGGAGCGTGATCGGCAAGAACACGGTCGAGGCGATGCAGTCCGGCATCGTCTACGGCTTCGCCGGCCAGGTCGACGGCGTCGTCCGCCGGATGGCCCGCGAGCTCTCCGACGACCCCGAGGAGGTGACCGTCATCGCGACCGGCGGACTCGCGCCGACGGTCCTGGGCGAGAGCACGGTCATCGACGAACACGAGCCCTGGCTCACCCTGATCGGCCTGCGCCTGGTCTACGAACGGAACGTGTCGCGGATGTAGCGCGTCCCGGATGTGGCGCTCCCGGCCGTACGGGGGCTGCCCGGCCCGCACACCTCGTGGAGCGGGCCGGGCCCCCTCGCGGAGCGGATGCTGTCGGTCGGTTCCCCCGGCGGTTCCGGGCCCCGCGAGCCCGCACTCCGTTGCCCCGGGTGTTCCGGCCACAGTCGTGACGCATCCCCGGAAAGTGCCACGGCTGCGGATCCAGGATGCGGATCCAGGCTGCGGGCCCGACGGATTCGCCGACCGCGTCCGGAGCGGGACCGGGCGGCCCTCGTCGAGCGGCACCGGCTCCTCACCGAATCGACCCGCTCGGGCGGACCCCCACCCGGGTGGACCCGTGCGCCGTACCCGCACACCACACCCTTGCGTTATGCGTTGTTTGTCTGATTAGCGCGTATCGTCGCCGCATGCCCACGCCCTACGGATCCCGCGGCGGCATGGCGTTCGGCGCGGAGGAGCTGCGTGTGCTCCGCCGTGCCCTCGCCCTCGCCCTGCACCCCACGCCCGCCTCGGCCGAAGACGTCCAGGACTGCCGCCGCCTCGCCGAGTCCCTCGACGAGGCGGCGCGGGAGAGCGCCCGCCTGCGCGCCTTCCTGGTGGCCGACCTCGGCCGCTACCGCGCCGCCCTTCCCGGCACCGTCGCCGGCTACCTCGCGCTTCTGGAGGAGGCGCTGGGCGCCGGCTACCGCCCCGACGTCGACGACCTCGCCGCCCTCCGGGCGCTGCGCGGCAATCCCACCGCCGCCGCCCTCCTGGGCCGCTGCCGGCTCCTGGCCGAGCAGGACGTACGTGCCCGCCTCGCCGGCCGCACGGTTCGCGCACCCGGCGACTCCGCACCCGGCGTCCCGTCCGCCGGTCCGCTGTCCAAGGGCCCCCTGTCCAAGGGCCCCCTGTCCGTCGTCCCCGTCTCCCGCACCCACCTCCTCGCCCTGCCGGGCGGCCGGGCCGCCGAGGGCCCCGAGGAGGAGCCGGCACGCAAGCCGTCCGCCCCCCGGCCCGAACCCACCGCCCCCGCTCCCGGCACCCCGAAGCCCGGCCGTCCCGTTCCCACCCCGGGCGAGGTCTTCCCTCGTCGCAAACCCACCCCGCCCCCGCAGGGCCGGCGACTCGCCGCGGGCTGAAGCGCCGCCGCACGCCCACCCCGCCTGCCGTACACCCGCCCCCGCCCGGCCCTCCGCCGGGCCGTCCCGGCTACCCTGGACCCATGGACTACGTCTCCGCGCTCCTGCCCCCGGCCGTCATGGCCGTCCTCTTCATCGGCGTGATCCGGGTGATCGTGAAGTCCCAGGGCGGCGCCAACAAGGCCAAGGAGGACGCCGCCGTGGACGCGGCCCTCGCCGGCGCGGAGACCACCCACCAGGCCACCGCCAAGACCGACGCCTGACCCTCCCGCCGTCCGGCCGGCCTCGGGCGGCACGAGAGA
>NZ_JBHSPC010000095.1:25609-33010 GCF_042656345.1 Streptomyces incanus | reverse complement strand
TTCACGATTGCCGATCTTCATGCACGCTCGGCACGCCGTGGGAGTGATTGCGCACTATTGTCTGATGTGTGCCTCGCCCCTTGGGAGAACTCGAAGACGCGGTCATGACGCGGGTGTGGAAGTGGAACCGCCCGGTGACCGTCAGGGAAGTCCTCGAAGATCTGCAGAAGGAACGGTCCATCGCGTACACCACGGTGATGACCGTTCTGGACAATCTCCATCAGAAGGGCTGGGTGCGCCGTCAGGCGGAAGGCCGGGCCTATCGATATGAGGCGGTCTCCACCCGCGCCGCGTACGCGGCCGCGCTGATGAACGAGGCATGGTCGCAGAGCGACAACCCCGCCGCCGCACTCGTCGCCTTCTTCGGCATGATGAGCGAGGAACAGCGTCAGGCCCTCACGGATGCCGTACGCGTTGCACAGCCTCCGGAAACCGGGGAACAACGCCGGCCGGCGGAACAAGCAGGATCGGCGGAACAAGCAGGTTCGGCGGAACAGCCCCCGCCCACGGAACCCTCTGTCGAGAACCCCGCCGCGACCGACGGCCCGCACGGGCGATAACGTCCGCTCATGTCAGCAGACAGCCCGGATGTCACCGCAAAAGCCATCACCGTCCGGCGGGCCCGCACCAGCGATGTCTCCGCCGTGCGCCACCTCCTTGACGCCTACGTCCGCAAGGGCATCCTGCTCGACAAAGCAACGGTGACCCTTTACGAGGCCATCCAGGAGTTCTGGATCGCGGAACGGGATGACAACGGGGAGGTCGTCGGCTGCGGCGCGCTGCACGTGATGTGGGAAGATCTCGCGGAAGTCCGTACTCTCGCTGTGAAGCCCGGACTGAAGGGCGCCGGTGTGGGGCATCGCTTGATGGAGAAGCTGCTGCAGACCGCCCGCTGGCTCGGTGTTCGCCGTGTTTTCTGTCTGACCTTCGAAGTCGAGTTCTTCTGCAAGCACGGCTTCGTGGAGATCGGTGAGACGCCCGTCGACACCGATGTGCACGCCGAGCTGCTGCGTTCCTATGACGAGGGTGTCGCGGAGTTCCTGGGTCTCGAACGAGTGAAACCGAACACTCTGGGCAACAGCCGGATGCTTCTGCATCTGTGATCGTCGGCGTTCCGTACCCGATGCCTTGCGGCGAAGGTCTCGGTGCGCCACGTCAAGGCATATTCCGTACTGCTTCCGTACCGCGGGCCTTGCCCGGTTCCCTATGTCCGAAACGCGCACGTTTCCGGGCTGTGTGCGGCAGTGGGTTCGTCCCCGGGGTTTGTGTTTTTCCGGCAAAAGCGGTTTGCTTTCCGACGTACTGCAGTAGTGCATATAACAGGGGACGGCGATACGGCGGATGCCGGTACACCCAGGCCCTGACGTTATCGATGAAAGGAAATCCGGTGGCACAGAAGGTTCAGGTCCTTCTTGTCGATGACCTCGACGGCGGCGAGGCGGACGAGACCGTGACGTTCGCGTTGGACGGCAAGACATACGAGATCGATCTCACCACCGCCAATGCGGACAAGCTCCGTGGCCTTCTCGAGGCTTACGTGAAGGGCGGCCGTCGTACGGGAGGCCGTGCTTCGGGCGGGCGTGGAAAGGCGCGTGCCACTTCCGGCGGCAACCAGGACACCGCGGCGATCCGCGCCTGGGCGAAGGAGAACGGCCACGAGGTCAACGACCGCGGCCGTGTCCCCGCGGCCATCCGCGAGGCCTACGAGCAGGCCAACGGCTGACTGTCGGCCCGTCCCGCCTCGCGCACCCCGGCCGGCGGCCGGTCGCAGGCGTGCAGGAGCCGGATCCGGTGGCACTGCGTGGCCAACGTGTTCACCAGTCGTACGAGATCCGG
Source organism: Streptomyces incanus (assembly GCF_042656345.1). Lineage (NCBI taxonomy): Bacteria > Bacillati > Actinomycetota > Actinomycetes > Kitasatosporales > Streptomycetaceae > Streptomyces > Streptomyces incanus. The sequence continues at coordinate 31,174 of NZ_JBHSPC010000095.1, read as the reverse complement.
GGCGTCCCCATGGTCCCCCGTCGCCGACAGCGTCGGCAGCGAGGCCTCGACCTCGTGCCCTGGCTCGGGGGGCCGCAGCCACACGGCGGCCCCCTGCGAACCGGCGCTTTTCGGGGAGAGCGGCCGGACGGCACCGTGGCCGGCTGCCCCAGGGGGCGGCGGAGCGTCGATGAGACCGCCCGTGCCGATCGCGGCCAGATCGAGGGGCAGCGCGCCCCAGTCCAGCCAGGCGAGCAGCCCCGGCAGTTCCTCCGCGCTGCCCGCGGCCACCAGGAGCCGCATCCGGCCGCCCTGCAGGGCCACCGGAAACCTCCCGGCAGCGGGTCCGGCCCGCCGAGGGCCCTTCGAGTACTCCAAAGCCCCCGGGCGTTCCAGACGCCCCAGTGCCGCGTGGCCCGCCTCGGCGGGGACGTCCAGGACGTCGAAGCGCACCCCCACCGACAGGCGTACCGGAGAGCCGGGCACCGTCGGCCACCCTTGTTCGTTCTCGTACCAGTACCGGACCGGATCACCCGGATCACCCGGCTCGAGCGCACCGAGGGGGCCGAGGGGCCTGCGAGAGCCCGGGGCCCCGTCGGCCGTGCTGACGGAGCGGTGCGCCGGGGCCGATGGGCCCGCGATGGCGGTGGGGACGGTGCCGACCATGCAAGCGCAACCGCCGGAAGACCATTCGGGTTACGCTGGGTATGCGCGTCCATGCGCAGAGTGTCGAACAAGGGGGCGCGAGGGGGCCGGGGGGAGGCGCAAGGTTGTTCGCCCGTAGCGGAGGGAACCCCTGTCCTCGGCATGGACTGTCGGTCGCAGCGGGTAAGACATCCCTAGTGGGAGGGGGCGACACGCAGGGCGGCACATCTTGCGTTCGCCATCGGCGTACTGGTGATAGGGGTAACTGCCTGGCCTGCGGGAACATCGTCTCGCACCATCAGGTTGGAGCAGATGTCGGCGTTCGGGGTCAGGAGGCCATCGACGGTGTCGGCAGTTGGAATGAGCGGTCCCCGCTTGCGGGACTAAGCTGCGGAAGGACAGGGAGGGGAAGTTCCCCCCACTGCCTGACCGCTCTGAGGAGCGATTAACGATGTTCGAGAGGTTCACCGACCGCGCGCGGCGGGTTGTCGTCCTGGCTCAGGAAGAAGCCCGGATGCTCAACCACAACTACATCGGCACCGAGCACATTCTCCTGGGCCTGATCCATGAGGGTGAGGGTGTCGCCGCCAAGGCCCTTGAGAGCCTCGGGATTTCGCTCGAGGCGGTCCGCCAGCAGGTGGAGGAGATCATCGGACAGGGCCAGCAGGCCCCGTCGGGTCACATCCCCTTCACTCCCCGTGCCAAGAAGGTGCTCGAGCTGTCGCTCCGCGAGGCGCTGCAGCTGGGGCACAACTACATCGGCACGGAACACATCCTGCTCGGCCTGATCCGTGAGGGCGAGGGCGTCGCCGCCCAGGTCCTGGTCAAGCTGGGCGCAGACCTGAACCGGGTGCGGCAGCAGGTCATCCAGCTGCTCTCCGGTTACCAGGGCAAGGAGACCGCCACCGCCGGCGGTCCTGCCGAGGGCACCCCCTCCACGTCCCTGGTCCTCGACCAGTTCGGCCGGAACCTCACTCAGGCCGCTCGTGAGTCCAAGCTCGACCCGGTCATCGGGCGCGAGAAGGAGATCGAGCGGGTCATGCAGGTGCTGTCCCGCCGTACCAAGAACAACCCGGTGCTGATCGGTGAGCCCGGCGTCGGCAAGACCGCCGTCGTCGAGGGCCTCGCCCAGGCCATCGTCAAGGGCGAGGTGCCCGAGACCCTCAAGGACAAGCACCTCTACACCCTGGACCTCGGTGCCCTGGTCGCCGGCTCCCGTTACCGCGGTGACTTCGAGGAGCGCCTGAAGAAGGTGCTCAAGGAGATCCGCACCCGCGGCGACATCATCCTGTTCATCGACGAGCTGCACACGCTGGTCGGTGCGGGTGCCGCCGAGGGCGCCATCGACGCGGCTTCCATCCTGAAGCCGATGCTGGCCCGCGGTGAGCTGCAGACCATCGGCGCGACCACGCTGGACGAGTACCGCAAGCACCTGGAGAAGGACGCGGCCCTCGAGCGCCGTTTCCAGCCGATCCAGGTCGCCGAGCCGTCCCTGCCGCACACCATCGAGATCCTCAAGGGTCTGCGCGACCGGTACGAGGCGCACCACCGTGTGTCGATCACCGACGAGGCGCTGGTGCAGGCCGCCACCCTGGCCGACCGGTACATCTCGGACCGCTTCCTCCCGGACAAGGCGATCGACCTGATCGACGAGGCCGGTTCAAGGATGCGCATCCGCCGGATGACCGCGCCGCCGGACCTGCGCGAGTTCGACGAGAAGATCGCCGGTGTCCGCCGGGACAAGGAGTCCGCGATCGACTCGCAGGACTTCGAGAAGGCCGCCTCCCTGCGCGACAAGGAAAAGCAGCTCCTCGCCGCCAAGGCCAAGCGCGAGAAGGAGTGGAAGGCCGGCGACATGGACGTCGTCGCCGAGGTCGACGGCGACCTGATCGCCGAGGTCCTCGCCACGGCCACCGGCATCCCGGTCTTCAAGCTGACCGAGGAGGAGTCCTCGCGTCTGCTGCGCATGGAGGACGAGCTCCACAAGCGGGTCATCGGCCAGAAGGACGCCGTCAAGGCGCTGTCGAAGGCCATCCGCCGTACGCGTGCCGGTCTGAAGGACCCGAAGCGTCCCGGTGGTTCGTTCATCTTCGCCGGTCCGTCCGGTGTCGGTAAGACCGAGCTGTCCAAGGCACTCGCCGAGTTCCTCTTCGGTGACGAGGACGCGCTGATCTCCCTCGACATGTCGGAGTTCAGCGAGAAGCACACGGTCTCGCGTCTCTTCGGTTCGCCCCCCGGCTACGTGGGCTACGAGGAGGGCGGTCAGCTGACGGAGAAGGTGCGCCGCAAGCCGTTCTCGGTCGTCCTCTTCGACGAGGTCGAGAAGGCCCACCCGGACATCTTCAACTCGCTGCTGCAGATCCTGGAGGACGGTCGCCTGACCGACTCCCAGGGCCGGGTCGTGGACTTCAAGAACACGGTCATCATCATGACGACCAACCTCGGCACCCGGGACATCTCCAAGGGCTTCAACCTGGGCTTCGCCGCCGCGGGCGACAAGAAGAGCAACTACGAGCGCATGAAGAACAAGGTCCAGGACGAGCTCAAGCAGCACTTCCGCCCCGAGTTCCTCAACCGTGTCGATGACGTGGTCGTGTTCCCGCAGCTGTCCCAGGAGGACATCCTCGCGATCGTCGACCTGATGATCGACAAGGTGGACGAGCGCCTCAAGGACCGGGACATGGGCCTCGAGCTCTCCCAGCCCGCCAAGGAACTGCTGTCCAAGAGGGGTTACGACCCCGTGCTGGGCGCCCGGCCGCTGCGCCGGACCATCCAGCGCGAGATCGAGGACTCGCTCTCGGAGAAGATCCTCTTCGGCGAGCTGCGCCCCGGCCACATCGTGGTCGTGGACATCGAGGGCGAGGGCGAGAGCGCGACCTTCACCTTCCGCGGTGAGGAGAAGTCGGCCCTGCCCGACGTCCCGCCGATCGAGCAGGCGGCCGGCGGAGCCGGCCCGAACCTCAGCAAGGACGCGTAAGCGTCACGGCAGCCGAAAGGGGCCGGTGCCCGGAAGGGCACCGGCCCCTTTCGGCTGCCCGGGATCGGATCAGGAGAGCCGGCCGTCGTAGTCCGGCAGCTTGTAGGTCTTCTCGGCGTGGCCGCCCGACAGGTCGGTGTCGTTGTTGCCGATGTTGGCGATGATCGTGTAGCCCTTCGACTCGATGGCGACGCGCTGGGCCGTCTTGTACTCGGCCACGTTCCGGAACAGGTCGAGGAAGCCGCGGACGTACAGCCCCGCGGACTCGTATCCGGCGTGGTCGAGGTTGTACGCGGTGAAGGCCCCGACGATGCCCGGCCGGGCGGTCACGAAGAACACCGCGACCCCGCGCTCCTGGGCGTACTGCGCGACCTCCAGGACCGGCTCGTTGGCCGGCGCCGGGAAGCTGAACCCGAAGTCGGACTCCAGGGCGGTGTTGTCGATGTCGAGGACGATCGCCTGCTTCTCGCCCGGCCGCGGGGTCGCGATCCGCTGTGTCAGCTGCGGCAGGGCCTGGTCCATGACCGCCTGGCAGTCCCGCTGCCAGGTGTCGTAGTCGACGTCTGCGGCGGCTGTCGTGGCTGTCGTGGCCGTTGCGGAGGTGCCGGTGGCGGTCGCTGCCTGGGCGGGGACGGCCAGGGCCACCAGTGCCGCGGTGGAGACGGCGGTGACCGATGCGCGGCGCAGCCAGGGGCGTCGGCTTCTCATGTGGTGGGGGGTCCTCTCGGGCTCATCACGCTGCCGATGTGTCGTGCACATGCTCATCTTTGAGGGTGGCGCGAGGTGAACCGTAGGGTGGCCGCGCGGTAGATGGCCAGAGAGGCGCACGCCACATTTATGGAATGCCTGAACCCGCCCCGCGGTGACATGCTGCACACCCGTTTTGTCCGTTACGAGATGGAATAGTAGTGAAACGCTGAAACGCAAAGCGGACATTTGATGTAAAGCTCTGATCGATCAGCCTCAAAATAGGGCTTTCGTCCGGTGCATGCCTGATGTCAAGAGACGTCCGTCTCACTCCAGAAGTACGAATTTGCGTAGTAGATCAGCCTTCTTGGTGATTTGTGGGTGAAGGGGTTACCAAGAGATAGCCACTGCGGCGCGGACCAGTTCGCCCGGTGGCTTCCCTCTGCCCCCTCCCCCACGAGGTTTCGATGTTCCAGCGCGTCACGTCCCGTTCCTTCCTCACGTCCCACCTCCGCACCCGTGCGGCCGTTCTGGCCGCCGGTATGGGAGTCACGGCCGCAGTGGGAGCCGGGGTCGCGGCCGCCGCCGACACCACGGCCGCCACCAGCTCCACCGCCACGGCCGTGCAGACCCAGGCGAACGTCCAGGCCACGGCCGTGCAGACCCAGGCGGACGCCCAGGCCACGGCCGCCGAGGGCAAGAAGGCCGACGAGGCCAAGAAGCAGGCTCAGCCCGCCAAGAAGACGACGTCCTGGGTCGACCCGGTGAAGAACTACACGATCTCCGCGAGCTACGCCCAGGCCGGCGGCATGTGGCAGTCCGCCCACAGCGGGCAGGACTACGCGGTGCCGAGCGGCAGCAAGGTCATGGCCGTGCACGACGGCACCGTCGTCAAGACGGGCGGCAACGGCGCCGGCGACGGCCCGGCCTACGGCAACGCCGTCGTCATCAACCACGGCAACGGGACGTACTCCCAGTACGCCCACCTCTCCCAGGTGAACGTGCAGCCCGGCCAGGTCGTCAAGGCCGGCCAGAAGATCGCCCTGTCCGGCAACACCGGCAACTCCAGCGGTCCCCACCTGCACTTCGAGATCCGGACCAGCCCGAACTACGGTTCCGCGATCGACCCGGTCAAGTTCCTGCGCGGCAAGGGCGTGCAGTTCTGAGGACTCCGGTCCGGGGGAACATCCCGGTCCCGGGTCCCCTCGGCCGGCCGTCCTACGGCAGCATCGGATAACTCCCGGTGTCCGTCGGCGCGTGCTCCGGCAACCACAGCA